>JAHCKF010000301.1 GCA_026125925.1 Pseudolabrys sp. | reverse complement strand
CGAGTTCGGCAAGCGGCATCGCTGCATCGCCTATTCGGCGCGCGGCTATTCGCCGTCCGATGTGCCGGATGGCGAAGACAACTACAGCTACAAGCATGTGATGCGCGACTGCGTCGCCGTGCTCGACCAGCTCGGCATCGACAGGGCGCACCTCATCGGCCTGTCGATGGGCGGCTACACCGCGCTGCAAGTCGCGCTCAATCATCCCTCGCGCGTGCGCTCGATGGTGCTGGCCGGCACCGGCTCGGGCTCCGAGCGCTGGTACACCAAGGAGTTTCACGCCTTCTCGCGTGCGCTCGGCGACGAGTTCGCCGCCAAGGGCTCGGCCGCGGTGGCGGCGAGCTACGGCAAGAGTGCGGCGCGCGTCACCTTCGAGGTCAAGGACCCGCGCGGTTATGCGGAGTTCGTGGCGCGTCTCGCCGCGCACGACGCCAAGGGCTCGGCCAATACGTCGCGTGGCTTTCAGGGCGCGCGTCCCTCGCTCTACGACTTCGAAGCCGAAATTCGCCAACTGGCGACGCCCGCGCTGATCGTCGTCGGCGACGAGGATGACCGCTGCGTCGAGCCGAGCCTGTTCCTCAAGGACACGCTGCCGGCATCCGGCCTCGTGGTGATGCCGAAGACCGGCCACGTCGTGAATCTCGAGGAGCCCGATCTTTTCAACGCCGTGGTCGGCGATTTCCTTGCCCGCGTCGAAGCCGGTCGCTGGACGGCCCGCGATCCGCGCACCCGCGGCGCGCGCCCGTTCAAGCCGGCACTCGACTGAAGTCATGGAACTTGGCAGGCTCCGTTCCGTTATTGCGACAGCGAGCGGAACGGGGTTGTCGTCATGTTGAAATGGGCATTTGTCTTTCTGTTGATCGCCATCGTCGCCGGCATCTTCGGTTTCACCGGCGTCGAGGAAGCATCCGCCACCATCGCCAAGTGGCTGTTCGGCATCTTCATGGTGCTGTTCATCGGTGCCATTGCCATCGGTCTGGCGATCGGCGCCAAACTGACGTCCTGAGCCGGCGCCAGCATCGTCGGCCTTAAACAAGTTGTGTATTTTCAATGGCTTGGCGGCGGCACATTACCGTCGCCATAATGGTTAATATTTTGCTAAAATTATAAACAACCGGCCTGTCCGGCCGGCCTGTTTGTATTGGAGGACTGATCATGCATCGGCTTCTCTTGGCAATTCTCGGATTCCTGGTTTTCGGATTTGCTTCTCTTCTGAGTTCACGAAATGTCGCCGCGGGCGAATATTACGACGGCGGTTACGTCACTCGCGGCGCCGTGTCCTATTCATCGAACTGCTGTTATCGGAAAGTCGTCAGGACGGTTCGCACGGTTCGCTACGTGCGGGTCGATGACGGCTATCGCCACGGCTATTACGCGCCGCGCTATCGCAGTTCTTATTACGACACGCCGTATCGTCACTCGTATTACGGCGAGCCCTATCGCAGTGCGCAATATTACGGTCGTCCGTATCGTTACGACGGCGGCGGCTACTACGGCGGCTACTACGGCGGCTACTACGGCGGCTACGGCGTCTCGCGCGTCGGCTATGGCTACGGCGAAAGCTGCACAGTGCGCCGCGTCCGCGTGTCGGACGGTTATGGCGGCTGGGTCTGGGCGCGCTCGCGCGTGTGCTACTGACGGAAGTCTGCTCCTGGAACGACAAGGCCCGGGGCGGCATTTCGCCCCGGGCCTTCCACGTTGCGACCGGCCAAAGTTTCGCAAGACGGGATCGGTGAGATCTCGCCGGGTTCGCTGAGCGTCAACGATGGCATCGAGAGCTGGATGGCTCTGTCTGCTGGCTCTGCTGCAGTCATTTATGGCTGCCGCACAGGGCCGCGCTGCTTCACCGGCAACCGACATCCTGATCGCGGCGACGCGGGCCGACGACCTGACGTTTCCGACCGAGGCGACGCTGTTCTCGGTGACCAACCCGCGCATGGGGCTTTACAAACCGGCCGGCGAGGGGCCGTTTCCAGCCATTGTCTTGGTGCCGCATTGCAATGGCCTCGGCACGCTCAGCGGCTATCCGAATCTATCGATCGGACGCTGGGGCAAAGAGATGCTCGACCGCGGTTATGTTGTGCTGCTGATCGACTCGCAGGGCGCGCGCGGGGTCGATTCCACCTGCATCGAGCCGAAGGCCGCAGTCTATCACATTCGCGGCGCGCTCGACGTGCTGCAGGCCTCGGCTCATCTTCGTACGCTCGACTATGTCGACAAGCGCCGTATCGCCGTCGTCGGCTTCTCATGGGGCGCGATGGCCGGCCTGCTCGCCGCCAGCAAGTTCAATCAGTCCGCCTTGAGGACCGGCACTCCATTCGCTGCTTTTGTCTCCGTCTACCCTCTGTGTGCCACGTTCCTCGTGCCGCAAGGGCGGCCTTACGAGATCGTCAATCGCGATATCTACCGCCCGGGCCTCGTGCTCATGGGCGATGAGGATTCCGAAGCGCCGTCAGACCTGTGCGTGTCGAAACTCGAGGCCGCCGCCTGGCAGGGCGCTCCGGTGCAATGGCACGTCTTTCCGCACGCCACCCATTGCTGGGACTGTGCGCATCTCGACGGATTTTCGAAGGTCGATTTCCGCGGCACCAGGGTCGAATATCGTTTCGATGGCGACGTGACGGCGGATACCAAGCGCCGGATGTTTGGCTTTCTCGACAGGATTTGGGCCGGCGAGAAATGAGCGAACGGCGCTTCGGGTGCTGCTTTGACAAGGCGGCCATGACCAAAGCTTGATCGCAGCGGCTGAATTTATCGGCTAGAGCTGAGCCGATGGTTCCCGATTCCACGCCGCAACGCTCGCCGCTGTTCATCCTCTGCCTGCTCGGCAGTCTCAGCGTCGTCAGTCCGTTCAATATCGACATGTATCTGACAGCCTTTCCAAAGGTCGCCAGCGACTTCGGCGTGCCGACCAGCGCCGTCTCGCTGACTTTGTCGGGCTATTTCATCGGCATGGCCGGCGGCCAGTTGTTCTACGGGCCGCTGCTCGACCGGTTCGGCCGCAAGCCGCCGCTGATCGCCGGCCTGCTGCTGTTCCTCGCCGCAAGTCTCGGCTGCGCTGCCTCGACCAGCATCGACATGCTGGTGGTCATGCGGTTCCTGCAGGGGCTTGGCGGCTGCGCCGCCCAGGTGGCGTCGCTGGCGATGGTGCGCGACTTCTTCCCGCCGCGGCAAAGCGCCCGCATCCGCTCGCTTTTGTTTCTGTTCATCGCCGTGTCACCGCTCGCCGCGCCGAGCGTCGGCGGTTTCGTCGTCAGCCTGTGGGGCTGGCGCGCGGTGTTCGTGACGTTGTTTGTCGTGGTCGGCCTTATCCTGGCGCTGGTTTGGCTGCTGCTGCCGGAGGGTCACAAGCCCGATCGCGGCGTTTCGCTGCGCGTCGGGCCGATCCTGCGCGAATACGCCGTCATCTTCCGGCATCCGGCCTTTGCCACTTATGCGCTCGCCGGCGCGCTGTCGTTCTCGGGCCTGTTCGCCTATGTCGCCGGTTCGCCGATCGTCTTCATGGACAACTTCCATCTCAGTCCCGGCGCCTACAGCACCGTGTTTGCGCTGCTCGCCGCCGGCCTGATCGGCGCCAGCCAGGTCAACATCCTGCTGCTGCGGACGTTCTCCAGCCGCAGCCTGTTCGCCGCCATGCTGGCATTGCAGGCGGTCGCCAGCGTGAGCTTTGCTTTCGGCGTCTGGGGCGGCTGGATCGGGCTTTACGGCACCATCGCGCTGTTCTTCATCTGCCTGAGCTGCCTCGGCATCATCAATCCGAACGGCGCGGCAGTCGCCCTGTCGCCGTTCGGGCGCAATGCCGGCAGCGCGGCGGCGCTGCTCGGCTTCATACAGCTCGGCATCGGCGCGGTGATCTCGTCGGGCATCAGCATGGGCAGGAGCAGCGGCAGCGTCACGGTGATCGGCATCTTCGCCGTCACCAGCGTGCTCGCCGGTATCGTTCTGCTGCTGGGGTTCAGAAGCGCCCGCGCCGCGCTGGCGGCACGGGACGCGGAAGAAGTGTGACGACTAGACGTCCACGCTGGCCGACAGCGCGTTGTCCTGGATGAACTGGCGGCGCGGCTCGACGACGTCGCCCATCAACTGGTCGAACAGCACATTGGCTTCGTCGACTTCCTTGATGCGCACCTGCAGCAGCGAGCGGGCGTTGACGTCGAGCGTCGTTTCCCAGAGCTGCTCCGGGTTCATCTCGCCCAGACCCTTGTAGCGCTGCATCGACACGCCCTTGCGGCCGGCGCCGGTGATCGCCTCGAACAGCCCAACCGGCCCGTAGATCGGCCAGCTCTCGTCCTTGCGGCGCAGGTTGCCCGGCTTCTCGTAGACCTTCTGCAGCGACACCGCGTGCTCATCGAGCTTGCGCGCGTCGGCCGAGCCGAGCAGGGCGTGATCGATGATCGCGACCGACTTCACGCCACGCACGGTGCGGCTGAACACGAAGCCGTCCTGTTCGGAGAATTCGCCTTCCCAGCCGCGCTCGGTCTCTTCCGCCAGCACGTTGAGACGCTTGGCGATAAACGGCGCCGCGGCCTTCGCCGTCTCGGCGTTGCCGAAGATGTCCGGATTGAGCACACCGAGGATGGCGGCCTGCTCGACCACCTGGCGGTTATAGCGCGAGTGCAGGCCGCCCAG
>JAHCKF010000300.1 GCA_026125925.1 Pseudolabrys sp. | reverse complement strand
CCGCCTGATCGAGGACATGAAGGCTACATTGCGACGGATCGACGACATCGCCGCCCTGCCGGCGCTCAGCGTCGATCACTTTTCCGATTATGTCGGCCTCAACGCTCGCTTCCACGCGTTGCTGGTCGAGGCCGCCGACAGTTCGGTGCTGAAGCGCCAGATCGAACGTACGCTCAATCTCCCATTCGCCTCGCCGAGCGGCTTCGTCCGCGTCCAGGCCGAGCTGCCGGAGGCGCGCAAGATTCTCATTATCGCCCAAGACCATCACACCTGCGTCGTTCGCGCCATCGAGGATCGCGAAGGGACCCGCGCCGAGGCGCTGATGCGCGAGCATGCCCGACTGGCGCAACGCAATCTCCAGCTCGCGCTGCGGGATCAGGGCGCGCGCAACCTGCTACCGGGCGCGGTGCTGATCCGCGGCGCCATGCTCAGCGGCGTATTCTGAGGTCTGCCCACTGACGCCGTCCCACTCACCGTGCTAAAGGCACACCCGAACTGAAGCCGCGGGCGGGTTCTGTTTCCCGCGGTCAATTTGTTGGAGGAAACGAATGTCCCAGAGAACCAAACCGCCATTCCGCGCCGATCAGGTCGGCTCGATCCTGCGCACCAAAGCGATCCATGACGCGCGGACCAAGCATGAGAAGGGCGAGATCACCGACGCCCAGCTCAAGGCGATCGAAGACGCCGAGATCATCAAGATCATCAAGAAGCAGGAAGAGATCGGCCTGCAGCCGGTGACCGACGGCGAATTCCGCCGCGCCTGGTGGCATTACGACTTCTTCGGCATGCTCGACGGCGTCGACGTCGTCGCTTCCGATCACGGCATCCAGTTCCAGGGCGTGCAGACCAAGATGCAGGTGCTGAACATCACCGGCAAGATCGGCTTCTCCGACAGCCACCCGATGCTCGAGCACTTCAAGTTCCTCAAGGCGCACACCAGCCGCACGCCGAAGATGACCATCCCGGCGCCGAGCGTGATGCATTTCCGCCTCGAGCCCGACGCGGTCAAGACCAACGTCTATGCGAACCGCGACGCCATCTTCGACGATCTCGCCGTCGCCTATCAGAAGGCGGTGAAGGCCTTCTATGACGCCGGCTGCCGCTATCTGCAGTTCGACGACACCGCCTGGGCCTATCTGTGCTCGCAGGAAGAGCTGAAGAAGGCGCGCGATCGCGGCCTCGACGTCGATCACCTGCAGGACAGCTACACCACGATGATCAACAAGGCGCTGTCGGTGAAGCCCGCCGACATGACGATCACCACCCATGTCTGCCGCGGTAACTTCCGTTCGACCTTCATCTCGTCTGGCGGTTACGAGCCGGTGGCCAAGAACCTGCTCGAGAAGTGCAACTACGACGGCTACTTCCTCGAATACGACACCGACCGCGCCGGCGGTTTCGAGCCGCTGCGCTACCTGCCCAAGGGCAACAAGATCGTGGTGCTCGGTCTCGTCACCTCGAAGAGCGGCACGCTGGAGAAGAAGGACGACATCAAGAAGCGCATCGACGAGGCGACCAAATATGTCGCGCTCGAGCAGCTGGCTTTGTCGCCGCAGTGCGGCTTCGCCTCGACCGAGGAAGGCAACACTTTGGCCGAGGACGAGCAGTGGGCCAAGCTGAAGATGATCGTCGATATCTCGAAGGAAGTCTGGGGCGCCTGATTACGGCCCTGCGACGACGTCGAGTTCGCGGCTGGCAACGGTCACCGGCATCTCCCCGGTGACCGGACCCAGCGCGTAATCCTCGCCCGCGAGCGGCGTCACCCTGACGTCGGAGATCAGGCCGGCCTGCATCGTCGGATCGAAATAGCGCATCGCCCGCACATTGAGATCGATGATGCGGCCTGGCTTCAGCGGGCCGACATCGTTGATCCGGACGATCAGTCGCTTGTCGCCGGCTTCGACCAGCGCGTAGGCCGTCTGATAGTTCCGGCCGTAGCGTACGCCGCCGAACCGGCCCCGCAGATCGATCTGGATTGCCGCGGTCCAGTCATTGGCATCGTAAAATTCGCCGGACGCAGTCTCGGCATTGCCGGCGTCGAGATCGGTCTCGTCGCCCGGATCGTAGGTCGAGGCGATGCCGACGATCGCCTCGCTCGCGGCGGCGATCGCGCGCGGCGGCGGCTCGACCGCGGGGCCGGCGAGACTGCCGGTCGTCACGGGCTCGATGGCGGCGGCGTCCGGCATGATGAAGGCGATCCGCGGCGGCGCGTTATCCACGGCGCTGAAACGTGCGTCGAACGACGCGCCGCGCGGGACCGCCGCCAGGTCTTGCTTCCTCGGAATCGCCACCGTGACTTCCGCTTGCTGGTCGGGCGCCGTCGCGCCGGCGCTGGCCTGCGCGATCGCAACGAAGGCGAGGCTCGCGGCGGCGATGCGCACGCCTTTGCCGTAGCCGGCAAGCGGCCCAGAACACGCAGTGACAGTCATTGGGCCCCCCGGCTCATGGCAGTCGATGCCGCCGATTGAACAGGGTTCGCGATAAAGCCGCGTAAAATCCTATCGGCAAATTGTCGGGAAATCGGGCCTTGCCGTTTGCGCGGCGTTAATCATGCCAGCCTCGACAGGCCAATTGCGTCAATGCGATAGTCGCGCGCGACCGCGCCGCGCCGTGCACGCGGCGCGCGATAGGCCGTTCCGTCTCGCCGAAATAATGAGTCTCCGTAATGCCTCTCAATCCCGACAAGCTGCTTTCGCAACAGATCGCTCCGGTCGAGCAGACCTATGGTGCGAAGGACTGCATGCTCTACGCGCTGGGCGTGGGCTTCGGTTACGATCCGCTCAACGAGGACGAACTCAAATTCGTCAACGACACAGGTCTCAAGGCGGTGCCGACCTTTCCGCTGGTGCTGGGCTATACGCCGTTCTGGCAGATCGCACCCGATCTCGGCGTGACGTCCAGCCACGCCGTACATGGCGAGCAGACCATCATCCTGCATGAGCCGGTCGCGGCGCAGGGCACCATCATCGGCCACGAGCGCATGCTCGACGTCATCGACAAGGGCGCCGCCAAGGGCGCGCTGCTCTATCACGAGCGCAGCATTACCGATAAGGCGACCGGCAGGCTGCTCGCCACGCTGAAGCAGACCACGTTCTGCCGCGCCGACGGCGGCTTCGGCGGCCCGGCGCGGGAGACGCCGCCGCCGCATCAAATTCCCGAGCGCGCGCCCGACATCATCTGCGAGTTGCCCACTCGTCCGGAAACGGCGCTGATCTACCGGCTGTCCGGCGACACCAATCCGCTGCATTCCGAGCCGGGCTTTGCCCGTGGCGCTGGCTTTCCGCGGCCCATCCTGCATGGGCTCGCTACGATGGGCGTCGCCGGCCATGCCATCCTCAAGACGATGTGCGGCTACGATCCGGCGCGTCTTGCCGAAATGACGGTGCGGTTCTCCGCGCCGGTCTTTCCCGGCGAAACCTTGCGCACCGAATTGTGGCGCGATGGAGCGATTGTCTCGTTTCGCGTCCGTGTTAAGGAGCGCGACGTGGTCGCCATCAACAGCGGCCGTGCCGAGATTACCAGCTAGAATTGCCGTCATGGCCGGGCTTGTCCCGGCCATCCACGCCTTGCCAACAATTTTGGCCAAGACGTGGATGCCCGGCGCAAGGCCGGGCATGACGCCGGAGGTGCTTCAAATGACTTCGAGCGAATCGCAAACATATGCCGACATCCGGGAATCGGTGCGCGCGCTGTGCGCCAAGTTTCCCGGCGACTACTGGCGCGAGCTCGACCGCGAGCGCGCCTATCCGACGGCCTTCGTCGAGGCGCTGACCGAAGCCGGCTATCTCGCCGCGCTTATCCCGGAAGAATATGGCGGCAGCGGCCTGCCGGTTTCGGCCGCGGCGGCGATCATGGAAGAGGTGCATGCCGCCGGCTGCAACGGCGCCGCCTGCCACGCGCAGATGTACACGATGGGCACCATCCTGCGGCACGGCTCGCCGGCGCAGAAGGAGCGCTATCTGCCCGGCATCGCCAGCGGAGAATTGCGGTTGCAGGCCTTCGGCGTCACCGAGCCGACGTCGGGCACCGACACGCTGTCGCTGCGCACCACGGCGCGGCGCGAGGGCGATCACTACGTCATCAATGGGCAAAAGATCTGGACCTCGCGCGCTGAGCATTCCGATCTCATGCTCCTGCTGGCGCGCACCACGCCGAAGGAAGAAGTGAAGAAACGCACCGACGGCCTGTCGGTGTTCCTGGTGGACATGAAGCTCGCGCGCGGCGCCAGCATCACCATCAAGCCGATCCGCACCATGATGAACCATGCCACCACCGAGGTGTTCTTCGACGACTTGCGCGTGCCGGCGGAAAATCTGATCGGCGAGGAGGGCAAGGGCTTTCGCTATATCCTGTCAGGGATGAACACCGAGCGTATTCTCATCGCGTCCGAATGCATCGGCGACGCCAAGTGGTTCATCGAGCGCGCCAGCGCCTATGCCAAGGAGCGCGTGCTGTTCGGCCGGCCGATCGGCCAGAACCAGGGCGTTCAGTTTCCGATCGCGCGGGCTTACGCGCAAATGCGCGCCGCCGAATTGATGGTGCACGAGGCCTGCCGCAAATACGAAGCCGGCGAGGATCTCGGCGCCGAGGCCAATATGGCGAAGCTGCTGGCGGCCGACGCCTCATGGGCTGCCGCCGACATGTGCGTGCAGACGC
>JAHCKF010000030.1 GCA_026125925.1 Pseudolabrys sp. | reverse complement strand
CGCCGGGGGTGACGGGTCCGGAGTGTCAGGTGAATCGGTTTTGGGTGAATCGGTGTCGGCCATCTGAAGGCCCTCCTGATTGATTGCGATGAGGGGAGCCTAGAGGACCGACCCCAATCCGACCTGAACCGTTCCGTTCAGTTTGGGTTAAGGTCGCCGGAATAGGTCGCGCACGAGGTCGAAGCCGCATGAAAATCCTTCTGGTCGAAGACGATCGCCGGCTCGCGCAGGAAATCGCCGGTGCTTTGCGCGAGGAGAATTTTGCGGTCGACATCGCCGCGAACGGCGAGGACGGCCAGCACCTCGGCGAGACCGAATCCTACGATGCCGCGGTGCTGGATCTCGGATTACCCAAGGTGCCCGGCGTCGAAGTTCTGCGCGGCTGGCGCAAGCACGAGCGGCATCTGCCGGTGCTGATCCTGACCGCGCGCGACGGCTGGACCGACAAGGTGGACGGGTTCAAGGCGGGTGCGGACGACTATCTGACAAAACCCTTCCGGATCGAGGAATTGGTCATGCGCCTTCGTGCGCTCGTCCGTCGCGCCTCCGGGCATGGCGCGCCGCGCATTTCCTGCGGGCCCCTGAGCTTCGAGACGCAGACCGGCGTCTTCGAGCTCGACGGACTGCCGTTGAAACTGACGGCGCTGGAATGGCGCGTCCTGGAATGCCTCATCCTGCGCAAGGATACCGTGGTCGAGCGCAGCCTCCTGTCCGAGAAGGTGTATGAGGGCGATGTCGGCACCGATTCGAATTCCATCGAAGTGATCGTCGCGAGGTTGCGTCGCAAAGTCGGCAAGACACTGATCGAAACCGAACGGGGCCGCGGCTACAAGCTGAATTCGCTCACCCGATGATGGGCCGGAACGCATCGCTCGGCCGGCGCCTCATGATCGGGGCCGGCGTCTTCATCACCGCGGCACTGGTCATCGCTGCGGTCTTGATCGCGTTCGTCCTGCATCGCTTCGTGCAAGCACAGATCGATCAAAGGCTCGACGCCCAGATCCTGTTCCTGTCGTCCATGCTCGGCGTCGATGGCAGCGGCAACCTGCGCCTTGCGGGATCCGCCGACGGACCGCCTTTCGACCGGCCACGGCACGGCTGGTACTGGCAGATCTCGGGTCCAAAAAACGTCCTGCGGTCCCGCTCGCTCGATGGCGCGACCCTCACCTATCCCGACATCAATGGCACGCCGCTGCCGCCGCCACCCCCGCCGCTACCGGCGGAAGACGATGCGCCTCAGCAAAGCCGCCCGGCGCCGGCCGACGGCATGGGTCCGTACGGCCGCGGCCTTCATTTCCTCATCCTGAACGTGTCGACGCCGGCAGGCCCGGCGACGATCGTGGCGTCCTCGCCGCGCGAGGCGGTGATGGGCCCGCTCTGGGAGGCGATGCGCACCCTCGCTTTGTCGCTCGGCGTGCTCGGCATCGTATTGATCGGCGCTATGCTGATCCAAATTCGTCTTGGATTGCGGCCGCTGGAGCGGCTTCGCCGTGCGGTCGCCGAGGTCCGATCGGGGCTGCGCGACAACGTCCCGGAGGCTCAGCCGAGCGAGGTGCAGCCGCTGGCCGACGAGCTCAACGCGCTGCTGATCCAGAACGCGGCCAACCTCGAACGCGCGCGGAAACACGTCTCCAATCTGGCGCACGGCCTGAAGACGCCGCTGGCGACGCTCGCCATCTCACTGCAGAAGCAGACGACCAACTCCGAAGATCTGCACGACCTCGTCGTCCTGATGGATCGCCGTATCCGCCACCATCTGGGGCGGGCGCGGTCGGCCGCGCTCGGCGGTCCGCTGCGGGCAAGAACGGCGATCGCATCCCGCGCGGACGATCTCGCTCTGGTCCTCGGCAAGGTGAACGCCCACAAGGAGATCGCCTTCGTCAACGGCATTCCGCCCGGTCTCGCGGTGGCGTGCGAGCCGCAGGACATCGACGAGATGTTCGGAAACGTGCTGGAGAATGCATTCGTCTGGTGCCGCAGCAAGGTCGCTGTCAGTTCGCGCGAAGAAGGTCGGAGCGTTATCCTCGTCGTCGAAGACGATGGTCCGGGACTTTCGCCGGAGCAGATGTCGCTTGCGATGCAAGCCGGCCGAAGGCTCGACGAGCGCTCTCCAGGCTTCGGGTTCGGTCTGTCGATCACCAGCGAACTCGCCGAGCTTTATGGTGGTTCACTCACCTTGGACCGGTCGGAGTTGGGAGGACTTCGCATCGCGCTGCGGCTTCCTTCCGCAGGCTAGCGAGAGCGGGCGAAGCTCGATTCGGCTGTCACTTACCAACCAGGGACGTAGCACCCGCCGTGGCGCTCGTGGCGTCAGGCGCCGGCGCGGATCAGCTCGATGTCGTTGGCGAAGGTGCGGATCCGCGAGCCGATGGTATGCGTCTGGTTGGCGACCGCATTGGCCGCCTCGCTGACCAGCACCGCGGAGGTCGAGTTCGTCTGCGCCAACAGCTCGATCTGCGTCATCGAATTCTCGACATGGCCGACGCCGCTCGCGGCCGAGGCGACGTTGGCGGAAATCTCGCGGGTCGCCGCGGCCTGCTCTTCCACCGCCGACGCGATGCCGGTGGCGACGCCGCCCAGCTCACGGATGCGCGCGGAAATCTGACGCATGGCGGCGACCGCCTTGGCGGTCGCGTCCTGCATGGCCGCGATGCGCATGGCGATCTCCTGCGTCGCCTTCGCGGTCTGGTTGGACAGCGCCTTGACCTCCTGCGCCACCACGCTGAAGCCGCGCCCGGCCTCGCCGGCGCGCGCGGATTCAATCGTCGCGTTAAGCGCAAGCAGATTGGTCTGCGCGGCGATGCCGCTGATGAGGCCGGTGACCTTGCTGATCTCGGCCGCGACCGAGGCCATTTCGTTGATCGTCGCGTCGGTCCTTTCGACGTCGTCGACGACCTGCAGCGCGAGTTGCGAGGACTGCGCGGCGCTGGCGCCGACTTCGCCGATGGTGCGCGCCAGTTCCTCGCCGCCATGCGCGGCCATTTCGACCTTGCGCGCCGTGGCTTCGGACACCGTCGACACCGTCGCGACCTGCTCGCTGGTGCGGGTGGCGGAAGCGTCGAGCGCGCTCGCATTGTCGAGGAGCGCCTTGGCCGCATCCTGCAGCGAGCCGATCGAGGCCGCCATCTCGGTCTCGAAACGCTCGAGCAGAGTGCGCGTGCGCTCGGCGCGCTGCGTGGTCTCGCCGAGGGTCGTCTCGCGCATCTCGGCGAGGCGTTCAAGCTCGGCGGCTGACAGCTCCGCGGTGCGGCGCGTCGCCTCGGCCTGTTCGAAGGCCGAGCGGATGGTCGAGCCGATGAAGAGCAACATCGCCGCTTCGACGATCACGATCGCCGCATGCACCATCACGCGGCCGATGTCGCCTTGATCGGGGAACAGCGCCTGCGGCAGCAGGAAATTGAACAGGATGTGCTCGACGGCGATCAGGCCGGCGGCGAACAGGATCGTGCGCCAGCCGCAGAAGCCCGACAGCATCGCGAGCACCGCGAAGTAATAGAAGTGCATCTCGATCTGCCAGGGGTGCCCACGCATCACGTAAACCAGCAGAGAGGTCTGTCCGACCAGCGTCAGCGCTAGCGCGAAGGCGACGGAGATGGTGGGCCGGCCGAGCGCGAACAGCAGCACCGGCAGTCCGGCGAGCAGAACGGCGGTGGCGGTGACCAGGGCGAGGTCCGCGCCGCGCAGCCAGGCGATCGTCACCAGCAGCGGAACATGCACCACGCCGAGGATCATCAGCGCGATGGCGACCGTGCGCTGGAACGCCTGGAGGCTGGTCGGCTGCATCGTCATGGCAGCAGGCCGAAGCAGTTGGCGAAGGGCAGCCGGCCGTCCAGCGCGAGACGCGCGAGCGCCGCCGTGGTCACCAGCGCAAAGGCGCCGATCAGGGCGGCATCGAACCAGAATGACGTCTTGGATCTCACGAGAGGAACTGCCTGGCTTGTTATCGGCTGTTCTAGGAGCGGTACGGTTAAGGCCCGGTAGCGGTATTCACGCCATGCGTGTATGCTGACCGCCTACAATCAACGGCCCGGTTTCGCGGCCGTTCCACAGCGGGCAGAAAAGCGCTGTCGTTTGCGGGCCCGCCATGCTTGTGTCGCCCGCGTTTTCAAGACGCGCGCCGGTAGCTCAGCTGGATAGAGCACCAGACTTCGAATCTGGGGGTCGGGGGTTCGAATCCCTCCCGGCGCGCCAGCTCCTTCTCGGCACGGACGTCGCCGAGTGCCGCCGGCGCACCGCCCAAGACAGATCCGGCTACGCTCGAAACTCATTATCGCGATCGGACAGTCACGACGGCTCGGCCGCATCGCATCGGGACATTCGACCGTCACGTGCCGCTCGTCGACGTGATCGTGACGCGCGGCAACGAGCGTCTTCGATCATGGGGACCGGCGGACGACCGTCGCATGCAACAAAAAAACCCGCCGGCGCAGGCCGGCGGGTTTTGTCCGGAAACCTTTCGGTCTCAGATCGCTTCCTTGAGATCCTTGGCCGCGCGGAACGCGACTTTCTTGCTGGCCTTGATCTTGATCGCTTCGCCGGTCGCCGGGTTGCGGCCCATGCGGGCGGCGCGCTTGCGGACCTGCAGAATGCCGAGGCCGACGATCTTGACCCGCTCGCCCTTCTTCAGGTGCTTGGTGATCAGGGCCACGAGATCCTGGAGCATCTCCTGTCCCTGCTTCTTGCTGAGTTCATGATCCTCAGCCAATTGATTGGCGAGATCCCGGATCGTCACCGGCCGGGCCTTCGCTGCTGGCTTGGTTGCCATCGGTCGCGTACTCCAAAAAGCGCCCCATGCGCTGCCCTGAGCACTATGAGATTCGCAGGCCTCTGACAGCGGTTAAATCGCTTTTGGGGGGCGTTTCCCACGTCAACTTTGCAAAAACGAAACGCGCGCCCGCAAGGGACGCGCGCCACAATTCGGAAATTCCGGTCCGGTCAGATCGCCGGCGAGAACCCGGGGGCCTGCTGTTCCGCCTTCAGCTCGAGCGGTGCCGGCGCAAAGCCCGCGCCATTGGCCGGGGCGGCATGCACCGCGAGGCCGTTGGCGGTGCCCTGCGGGCGGCCCGGGTGGCCGTTGACGGCCGCGGCCTGCTCGCTGGTCGGCGCCGCGACCGGCTGGTCGAGCCGGCGGGCGATGCCCTCGAACACGGCGTCCTGCTCGATCGCCAGCGACTTATTGTAGATCTCGCCTTCGACCACGGCGGTCTTCTGCAGCTTGACCACATTGCCGTGGATGCTGCCGTTGAACGAACCCTGGATCACCGCCTCCGGCGCGACGATCTTGCCCTCGACGCGGGCGCCTTCGCAGATCGTGAGCTGCGCGGCGTGGATGTCGCCGTTGACGCGGCCGTGGATCTGCAGCGGGCCGGCGCAGATGATGTTGCCAATGACCTGCATGCCGCTGGCGAGCGTCGACACGGTGCTGGTCTGCGCCGTCACCGCCGGGCGTGCCGCCACGGCCGGCTGGAGCCGCGCCGGTTCGGCGGGCGCCTTGATGTCCTTATCGGTCTTCGAAGCGGTAAAGTAGCTCACGCAACAACCCTCCTGTCCCGCGCATATGCCGGCCGATCATAGACCGGAGCCAAGGGGGTTCCACACAAATCCGCAAACAAAGCTAACGCGCCGCGCGGCGCTCGCCACAATCCGGCGGCATGATTAACTGCAATCGCAGACGGCGGATGACGGGCGCCCGCGGCGCTGTTAACTGTGGCGGGAAGAGGCGTGCATGAACGACATCGACGTGAAATCGGCGGTAGCCCGGTTCCTGAAGAACATCAACGTGACGGCGCAGCGCGAGATCGAGAAGGCGCTGCAGCGCGCGCTGTCGGAGGGCAAGCTGCATGGCAGCGACCCGCTCGCCGCCGCGATCACGCTGTCGAGCGACAAGGTCGGCCTCAACGTGACGATCCATAGCCGGATCGAACTTTAAGCGTTGTGCCGTCCGCGCGTCGTGTGCATGCTATGCGCATGAAAATCCCGGGACCCGATCATCCGATCACCATTTCGCCGACCGCCGGCCGCGTGCGGGTCACGCTCAACGGCAAGGTCGTTGCCGACACCTCGCGCGCGCTGACGCTGAAGGAAGCGAGCTATCCGCCGGTGCAATACATCCCGCGCGCCGACGCCGACATGACGATGCTCGCCCGCACCGCGCATACGACGCATTGCCCCTACAAGGGCGACGCCAGCTACTTCAGCATCGTCGCGGACGGCAGGACGGCGGAGAACGCGATCTGGACCTATGAGACGCCGTATCCGGCGGTGACGGACATCGCCGGCTATCTGGCGTTCTACCCCGACCGCGTCGACAAGATCGAAATCGTCTGAGCGGGACCGAGGAGCCCGCGCGCGGTCAGAACGCCGCCGCCGCGCGGGGATGAACCGACTCGGCCTGCCGGCGGACGCGCGGCTCCGGCACGTAGTAATCGCCGATCTGCACCATCGGCCGCGGATTGCAGAAGATCGACAGCAGCCGGTCCTGCAGCATCTTCGGCGAGGTCGGCTTGATCAGGAATTCATGCGCGCCGAGCCGCATCGCCTCGACCACGTCGGAGCGGCGGGCGCGGTCGGTCAGCATGATGACCGGCAGCTCGGGGCGCGGGAACACCTCCGGCGACCGCACGATGCGCATCACTTCCGGGCCGTTGAGCACCGGCATGTCCCACTCGATCACCATGATGTCGGGATCGAAGATGCGGATGATCTCCAGCGCGGCGAGCCCGTCGCCGGCTTCATAGACCGACTTGGCGCCGAGATTCATCAGCATCATGCGGGTGACGCGCCGCATATAGGCGTTGTCGTCGACCACCAGGATGCCGAGCCCCTGGATCATGTTTTGCACGAAGTTGTTGGACATTACACCGAGGTCACGTTGACTGCGCTGCCGGTGAGGCTACCGCCTCGCCTGCTGCCATATCGCAAATCCGCCTAACGCAATTTTCCCGAAAAGACGAAAGCGCTGTCTGACCGATCTTTAAGGCTAACGCTTCGCTAACGCGCGGCGGCAACGCAATCGCAACCCGCTTCCCTCATAATCGTCAGGCGCAGTGCGATCAGCGCAGCGCGGGATAGCGGAGTGGCGTATGGCGGAGCCGGGCGCGCACAAGTCGGACTACAAGTCGGACCATCTGCCGGATACAGGGATGGTCGGCCTCGGCCTGATCGTCGGCGCCGGCGGGCTTTATCTGACACTGGCCGGGTTCGGCCTCGTCGCGCCGCCCGCCCCGGTGCATGCGCCGGGCTTCTTGATGGTCTGCGCCGGGCTCGCCTGTCTCGGCGGCGGCGGCTCGGTCGCGATCCGCGGCTTCGCCGCCGGCGCGGAGCGCGAACTGCCGGCGGACACGCCGCGCGGTCTCGTCGCGCTGTCCGCCCTGTGCGGCATCGTCGCCTTCGCGCCGCTCGCCATCATCGCCAGCTGGATCGCGCTCGGCACCGGCGCGCCCAGCTCCAGCGCGATGCTGTTCGGCCCGTTGAGCGAGACCGCCGGCCGCATCGTGTTCGGCCTCGGCGCGCTCATTGCCTGGCTGGCGCTCGCCGGCTTCCTGCGCGCCAGCGCGAAGAAGCTGCGCGTGACCGCGCCGCCCGCAACGCTCAACATTCGCAAATACGGAAACTAGTGCAGCCGCGGCGCCTTGAGGAACCTGGCGCGGTCGGACGAATTCACCCGCACATCGAAGGTGACGCCGTCGCGATGCAGCGTCAGCGGCACCTCGACGCCGGCCGAGCCGAGCGACCAGATCGCGTGATAGAGCGCGTTCAGCGTCGATACCTTCCGGCCGCCGACGGCGATGATGACGTCGCCGGTCTTGATCTCGGCGCGCGCCGCCGGACCCTTGCCGGCCAGGCCGACCACCACGATGCGGTCCTCGATCTCGGTCGAGTAGATGCCGAGCCACGGCCGCGCCGGCTTGTCGACCCGGCCGAATGTCATCAGATCGTTGCGGATCGGCTTCAACAGATCGATCGGCACGATCAGGTTGAGATGCTCGTTCTTGCCGGAGCGCTCGCGCTCGAGCTGCAATGAGCCGAGGCCGATCAGCTCGCCGGCCGGCGAGATGACGCCGGTGCCGCCCCAGTTCGGATGCGACGGGAACGTGAAGATCGCGTCGTCGAGCGAATATTCCCAGTAGCCGGAGAATTCCTGCCGCGCGGCGATGCGCGCCGCGACCGAGCGCGAGCGCCCGCCGGCGCCGGCCACCACCACGCGGTCGCCGACCTCCGCGGCGGCCGACGAGCCGATCGGCAACGGCGGCACGTCGATGCGCGCCAGCGCCTGCACCAGGCCGAAGCCGGTTTCCGGGTCGATCGCCAGCGCATGGCCCGGCACGACGCGGCCGTCATGCAGATGCAGCCAGATCGTCTCCGCCTCGGTGATGAGATAGCCGATGGTCAGCACCAGACCGTCGTCGATCAGCACGCCGTTGCCGGCGCGCTCGGTGCCGAGCGTCTCCGCGGTAAAGCCGTCCGCCGGGATATGCGCATGCAGCGCGACCATCGCGGTCAGCGCGCGGTCGAGGTCGTAGCCGTAATCCGCCGCGCGCGGCTGCGCGTCGGACGGCACTTTCCATTCGGACAACTCTGCCATGCGTGACACTCCGCGACCCGTCCGGTCATTATGATAGGCGGCGCGGCGTTTTTGCAAACGTCCGGCAAACCCGTCGCCTGTGCAGAACTTGCGCCGTGCCCCACTCCCGCCGATAGATAGGCGTCATGACCGCCAACGCCAAGACAATGCAACCCAAGACAACGCCGCCCAAGACGACAAAGACGGCGCTGTCCATCCTCGACCTGTCGCCGGTCACGGCGGGCGCCAGCGGCCCGCAGGCGCTGCGCAACACGCTCGATCTCGCGCGGCTGGCCGACAGCCTCGGCTATGTCCGCTACTGGGTCGCCGAGCACCATAACATGCCGGCGATCGCCAGTTCCGCGCCGGACATCATGATCGGACAGATCGCCGCAGTGACGAGCGCGATCCGCGTCGGCTCCGGCGGCGTGATGCTGCCGAACCACGCGCCGCTGATGGTGGCGGAACGCTTCAAGGTGCTGGAGGCGCTCTATCCCGGCCGCATCGATCTCGGCCTCGGCCGCGCGCCGGGCACCGATCCGGCGACTTCCTATCTGCTGCGGCGGCGGCAGGGCATCAGCGAGGAGGACGATTTTCTCGACCGCTTCAACGAGCTGATGCTGCTCGAGACCCGCGGCTTCCCGCACGGCCACCCGTTCCACAATGTGCGCGCGATGCCGGCCGACGTGCCGCTGCCGCCGATCTATCTGCTCGGCTCGTCGGACTACAGCGCGCAGCTCGCCGGCCGCATCGGCGCGCCGTTTTCCTTCGCGCATCACTTCGCCACGTTCGACGCCGCCGAAGCGATGCGGCTCTACCGCGAGAATTTCCAGCCGTCGTCGCGCCAGCCCGAGCCTTACGCCATTCTCGGCACCGCGGTGGTCTGCGCCGACAGCGACGAGGAAGCCGAGATCCTGGCGAGCGCCGCCGACCTGCATTTCGTCCGCCGCGCCAAGGGCGAATATCTCCCGCTCGCCTCGCCGGAGGATGCGGCGGCCTACCCCTATACGCCGGAGGACCGCGCCCGCATCGCGCAGTCCCGCAGCCGGCTCACGGTCGGCAGCCCGGCCAAGGTGAAAGAACGGCTCAACGCGCTGATCGCGGCGACGCAGGCGCAGGAACTCATGGTCACCACCATGGTCTACAGCCATGCGGCGCGGCGGCGCTCCTATGAACTGCTCGCGCAAGTCTTTGCCTAGAGCGTTTTCAAGCGAAGTGGGCACCGGCCTTCGCCGGCCATAGCCGGCTTCGTCCGGCGACGGCCGGTTCGCGTGAAGGAAACGCGACAAACAAAAACCAAAGCCCCGGCTTTGATTTCATCAAAGCCGGGGCTTTAGGGTTGCAGCGCGCCAGCGGGCGCGGCTAACCTCCCGCACCATCATCGACATTCATTCGAAGGAGGCTCTCGTGGGCAAGCATGTCAATCTGACCGCCGCGGACAGTTTCAAGCTCGGCGGCTATCGCGCCGATCCCGCCGGCACGCCCAAGGGCGGCCTCGTCGTCATCCAGGAAATCTTCGGCGTCAACAGCCACATCCGCAGCGTCACCGACCGGCTCGCCAAGGAAGGCTATGTCGCGGTGGCGCCGGCGCTGTTCGACCGCCAGCAGAAGGACTTCGAGTCCGGCTACACGCCGGACGAGGTCGCCAATGCGCGCAAGTTCATCGCCAGCCCGGACTGGGACGCGATGCTGCGCGACACCCAGGCCGCGATCGACGAGATCAAGGGCGTGGGCCCGATCGGCATCATCGGTTTCTGCATGGGCGGCAGCGTGGCGTTCCTCGCCGCGACGCGGCTCACCGGGTTGAAAGCCGCGGTCTGCTATTACGGCGGCGCCATCGTGAAATTCGCCGACGAGACGCCGAAGTGCCCGGTGCAGATGCATTTCGGCGCGCAGGACCAGGGCATCCCGCTCGCGAATGTCGAGACCATCAAGCAGAAGCGGCCGGAGGCGGAGGTCTATATCTACGACGACGCCGGCCACGGCTTCCATTGCGACGAGCGCAGCGCCTATCACGGCCCGAGCGCCGACATCGCCTGGGGCCGGACGATGGAATTTCTCAAGAAGAATTTGAAGTAGCCCGGCTGCTCAAACTCGATGTCATTCCGGGGCCGACCGGAGGTCGGAACCCGGAATCCAGCGGCATGCGCGGAGTATATATCTGGATTCCGGATCGGCGTTTCACGCCGTCCGGAATGACCGGGCTTCATCAGCTTGAGATCAGAACCACCGCTCCGGCACCTTGATGGTGTCGCCGGGGCGCAGCGGCGTGTTGAGCGGCACGTTGCCGTGGAACTGCTGGCCGCTGACATTGCGCGTCAGCTCGACCTGCTTCTTGCTCGCGCGCGGCGCAAAGCCGCCGGCGATCGCGATCGCGGTCTCCGCCGTCATGTTCGGCACATAGGCATACTGGCCGGGATTGGTGACCTCGCCGAGAATAAAGAACGGCCGATAGGCCTCGACCTCGACGCTGACATGCGGCTCGCGCACGAAGCCGCGGCGCAGCTTGTCGGCGATCGCATTCGAGAGTTGCTGCGGGGTGGCGCCGCGCGCCGGCACCGAGCCGATCAGCGGCAGGCTGACATTGCCGGCGGCGTCGACGATGTAGCTATTGGTGATGCCGTCCTGCCCGAACACGACGATGCGCAGGCGGTCGCCCGCGTCGAGCGTGTAGGCCGGCGCCGCCTGATAGGCCGGCGCCGAGGCATAGGCGCCGTAAGCGCCCGCGGCATTCGGCGCGACATAGGTCTGCGGATAGACAGCCTGCGGAGCGACCGCCTGCGGCGGCGTGTATTGAATGACCGACGGCGACTGCATCGGCTGCGGCCGCGCGGCATAGCTCTGCGTATTCTGCCGGCCGAACAGGCCGCGTCCCGACGACGAAGACCGCGCCGCGGCCTTGGGAGCCGGCGCGGCCTGCGCGTAAGCCTGTTGCGCCGGAGCCTGCGCGTAGATTTGTGGCTGATAAGTTTGCGGTTGGTAGGCTTGTGATTGGTAGGCTTGCGCCGCGGCGGCTTGCGGCGTGGCCTGGACGACGCCGATCTGCTGGCCGGTCGCCGGATCGATCGCGACATAGTTCGGCCCGGACCGGCGCATGCAGCCGGTCACGGCCAGCGCCGCAACCATCAGCAAGACAAGCCTCATCACAGGCATCGCGTGAACCCGCTTCCGCGCGCAGAAAGTCAGTGCCGACTTAACGCGATTTATGGTTAACAAAACCTCACCAGCCGCCGTTTCCGGCGGGATTTCATAAGAAAAACGGGCGCCTGATCGGGCGCCCGTCTCTCGAAACCGGAAGTTCGACGCGAGGTCAGCCCGGCACGGCGACCCGGGTGCCGATCGGGCAGGACACGCCGGTGCCGCCGAGCCCGCAATAGCCGGCCGGGTTCTTGGCGAGATACTGCTGGTGATAGTCCTCGGCGAAATAGAACTCCGGCGCGTCGATGATCTCGGTCGTCACCGCGCCGTAGCCGCTCTTCTTCAGGGCCGGCTCGTACATCGCCTTCGACGCCTCGGCGGCCTTCTTCTGCTCGGGTGAGAACGTGTAGATGCCGGAGCGATACTGCGTGCCGACGTCGTTGCCCTGACGCATGCCCTGCGTCGGATCGTGGCTCTCCCAGAACGTCTTCAAGAGCTGCTCGTAGGAAATCTTCTTCGGATCGAACACCACGAACACGACTTCGTTGTGCCCGGTGCGGCCGGAACACACTTCCTCATAGGTCGGGTTCGGCGTGTAGCCGCCGGCATAGCCGACCGCGGTGACGTAGACGCCGTCGCCCAGTTCCCAGAACTTGCGCTCCGCGCCCCAGAAGCAGCCGAGCCCGAACATCGCCGTCTCGCTGCCCGCCGGATACGGCCCCTTCAGCGGGTGGCCGTTGATGAAGTGGGTGTCGGCGGTGCGGATCGCGTGAACGCGGCCCGGCAGCGCCTCGGACGCCTTCGGCATCGCAACGGACTTCTTGAACATGAACATCGCAGTCCTCCTGCAATCGTTGCGGCAAATATAAGCGTTGCCGGGGCTCTACACACCGGTGTCGTGGATCACGCCCGCGCGATCAAAAGGAGTGTTTAGCGGGCGTAGCCGATCAAAGGCTTGCGCCTGCGGCCGAGCACGATCAGCACGATGCCGAGCACCGCCAGCACCGCCCAGCTCGGCCACGACAGGAAGGTCGTGAAGACCGGGTCCCACAGCGAGGGCACGGCGCTCTGCGCGAGCAGCGGCTGCAGGCTCGCAAGGCTGGCGGCGTTCAGCGTGTCCCACAAGGCGCGGACGCTGGTCAGGATCACCGCGTTGGAGGCGATCGATTTCGTGCCGTCATAAATGACAAGGATGAAGGCTGCCGCGAGGCTGAAAAGGCCGATCATCCGCAGGAAAAACCGGATCATGACAGTGTTTTCGGGGTTGGTGCTGGCGCCGGGCGCCAATTCATTTGCGCACCGATTAACCCGGGTCGGCCTCCCGTTCAACTCGGACGCAAAACTCCCTTGCAGCGCAATCGCTTGAGGGGGCGGCGGTCGATCCGCTAGGGTCGGGATCCGTCCGGGATTCCCGGCCAGTCAGGAGTTCCGCGTCCCCATGTCCGCCGATACCCCCAAAAAGCCCGCCAAGAAAGGCACCCGCCCCACCTTCACCGACCAGGAAGCCCTGCAGTTCCACAGCGAGGGCCGGCCCGGCAAGCTCGAGGTCGTCGCCACCAAGCCGATGGCGACGCAGCGCGACCTGTCGCTCGCCTATTCGCCCGGCGTCGCCGTGCCGGTGCTCGCCATCGCCGAGGACGAAGGCCGCGCCTACGACTACACGACCAAGGGCAATTTCGTCGCCGTCATCACCAACGGCACCGCCATTCTCGGCCTCGGCAACCGCGGCGCGCTGGCGGCAAAGCCCGTGATGGAAGGCAAGGCGGTGCTGTTCAAGCGCTTCGCCGACATCGACTCCATCGATCTGGAGGTCTCGACCGAGGATCCGGACGCCTTCATCAACTGCGTCAAATATCTTGGCGCCGGCTGGGGCGGCATCAATCTCGAGGACATCAAGGCGCCCGAGTGCTTCATCATCGAGCAGAAGCTGCGCGAGGTGATGGACATTCCGGTGTTCCATGACGACCAGCACGGCACCGCCATCATCTCCGCCGCCGGCCTGATCAACGCGCTGGAAATGACCGGCCGCGACATCAAGAACACCAAGCTCGTCTGCAACGGCGCCGGCGCCGCCGGCATCGCCTGCCTCGAACTGCTGCGCGCCATGGGCTTTCCGCCGAACAACCTCATTCTGTGCGACACCAAGGGCGTGATCTACAAGGGCCGCACCGACGGCATGAATCAGTGGAAGTCGGGCTACGCGGTCGAGACCAAGGCGCGCTCGCTGGAAGACGCGCTCAAGGGCGCCGACGTGTTCTTCGGCCTGTCGGCCAAGGGCGCGGTGACCAAGGAGATGGTCAAGTCGATGGCGGCCAAGCCGATCATCTTCGCCATGGCCAACCCGGACCCGGAAATCACCGCCGAGGAAGTCGCCGAAGTGCGCGACGACGCGATCATGGCGACCGGCCGCTCCGACTATCCGAACCAGATCAACAACGTGCTCGGCTTCCCCTTCATCTTCCGCGGCGCGCTCGACGTGCGCGCCTCGACCATCAACATGGAAATGAAGATCGCCGCCGCCAAGGCGCTCGCCGCGCTGGCGCGTGAGGACGTGCCGGACGAAGTCGCGGCGACCTATGGCGGCCGCCTCAAATTCGGCCCGGAATACATCATCCCGACGCCGTTCGATCCGCGCCTGATGTCCTATGTGCCGCCGGCGGTGGCCAAGGCGGCGATGGATACCGGGGTCGCGCGCAAGCCGATCGAGGACATGGCGGCCTACAAGGAGCAACTCTCCGCCCGCCGCGATCCGATCGCCGGCACGCTGCAACAGGTCTATTCGCGGCTGCGCCGCTCACCCAAGCGCGTGGTCTTCGCCGAGGGCGAAGAGGAGCAGGTCATCCGCGCCGCCGCCTCCTTCGTCACCCAGGGGCTCGGCACCGCGCTGCTGGTCGGCCGCGAGGATCGCGTCAAGGAAACCGCGAAGGAAGCCGGCATCGAACTCGGCAACGGTATCGAGGTGATCAATGCCGCGCTTTCGAAGCGCAACGGCGTCTATCTCAATTATCTCTACGAGCGGCTGCAGCGCCGCGGCTATTTGCTGCGCGACTGCCAGCGTTTGGTGAATACCGACCGCAACCACTTCGCCGCGCTGATGGTGGCGAATGGCGACGCCGATGCCATGGTGGCCGGTGTGACGCGCAACTTCTCGGTGGCGCTGGAAGACGTGCGCCGGGTCATCGATCCCAAGCCCGGCCATCGCGTCATCGGCCTGTCGCTGGTGGTCGCGCGCGGCCGCACCGTGCTGGTCGCCGACACCGCGATCACCGAACTGCCGACCGGCGAGGAACTCGCCGATATCGCCATCGAGGCCGCCGGCGTCGCCAAGCGGCTCGGTTATACGCCGCGCGTCGGCATGCTGGCCTTCTCGACCTTCGGCCACCCCGCCGGCGAGCGCTCGGAGAAAGTCATCGAAGCCGTCCGCATCCTCGATCACCGGCGCGTCGATTTCGAATACGAGGGCGACATGGCGGCCGACGTCGCGCTCAATCCGGAACTCGCCACCGCCTACCCGTTCAACCGCCTGTCCGGCCCGGCCAATGTGCTGGTGATGCCGGCATTTCACTCGGCATCGATCTCGACCAAGATGCTGCAGGAACTCGGCGGCGCCACCGTCATCGGTCCGCTGCTGGTCGGCCTCGACCGTTCGGTGCAGCTCGTGCAGCTTGGCGCCAAGGACACCCAGATCGTCAACATGGCGGCGATTGCCGCCTTCAATATCAGCGGCTAACGCTTTATCCGTCATGGCCGGGCTTGTCCCGGCCATCCACGTCTTGCTTAAAAGGAACGAAAGTCGTGGATGCCCGGCACAAGGCCGGGCATGACGACGGAGAGCGGAGAACCTATCGTGAGCCAAACTTTATCCGGCGTCATCGCCGCCATCGCCACGCCGATCGACGAGAAACTGGCGCCGGATTTACCGCGCGCCATGAAGCTGGCGCGCTGGCTGCTCGACAATGGCTGCGACGGCCTCAACGTGCTGGGCTCGACCGGTGAAGCCACTTCGTTCTCGGTCGAGGAGCGCAAGGCAGTGATGTCGGCCTATAAGTCCAACGGCCTGCCGATGGACCGGCTGATGGTCGGCACGGGAGCCGCGTCGATTGCCGACGCGATCGCGCTGACCCGCCATGCGGCCGAACTCGGCTTCGCCGGCGCGCTGGTGCTGCCGCCGTTCTACTACAAGGGTGTGCCGGATGACGGCCTCACCGCCTATATCGGCGCCCTGGTGGAGGCTACCGCCGCGCAGAAGCTGCCGATCTATCTTTATCATTACCCGCAGCTCTCCGGCATTCCGTGGCATGTCGAACTGATCAAGCGGCTGCGTCAGACTTTCCCTGGCCGCATCGTCGGACTGAAGGATTCATCCGGCGACATGGCTTATGCTCGCTCGGTTGCCGCGATTGCCAAGGATTTCGCGACCTTCCCCTCCACCGAAGCCTGCCTGCTCGATGCCCGCAAAGGCGAATTCGCCGGCTGCATTTCAGCCACCGCCAACGGCAACGCCGATCTCTGCCAGCGCGCCTGGAAGCACGGCGATACGGCCGCCCACGACGCCGCCGTGGCGATCCGCAAGCTGTTCGAGGGCCGGCCGCTGGTGCCCGGCGTCAAGACATTGCTCAGCCATATCCATAACGACCCGGCGATCGCCCGCGTCCGCCCGCCTTTCGCTGCCGTGTCGGCCGCCGACCGGACGGCTATTATTGGCGGCTACGACGCCATCAGGGCCCAAAAAGTGGCCTGAGCGGCAGGAAACCCTGCGATTCTTCGGGCGTTGACGCCCGGGCGCAGGCCAACTATAAGCCACGCGCAATTGGGGCCGATTTTTCGGCCCCGCTTATTCTTGGCACAGACCGGTTGGTAGGCGCGGCTCAGGTCTGCCGCACGCCACCAGTCGCCGTCAGAGACCGAACGAGATTTAGATGGCCAACACCAAATCCGCCCGCAAGGCGACCCGCAAGATTGCGCGCCGTACGGCGATCAACAAGGCGCGCCGCACCACGCTGCGCAACTCGGTGCGCAAGGTTGAAGAAGCGATCGCCGCCGGCGACCGCGCCGCGGCCGATGCCGCTTTCAAGTCCGCGGAGCCGGCGATCATGCGCGCCGCCCAGCGCGGTACCGTTCACAAGAACACGGCCAGCCGCAAAGTCTCGCGCCTGTCGCACCGCATCGCGAAACTCGGCAAGTAAGTCCGCGGCTTTCGACCGAGATCCGCCGAGCATGCTCGGCGGATTTTCATTTCGGCGCCGTGTGCAATTGCGAACGCGACGATGCCCGCACCGAACACCTCCGGTGTTCGCGTAGGCAAAATTGTTCGGTGCTGTTCCTCAAACTCCAAGACAATTTCCAAGACAATTCAACAACGCGACGCGCATCGCGATGCGCCCGCGAGCGCGCGCCGTCGCCAAACTGTCACCCGCATGTCAGGCAGTTATGGGCGCCAAGCATTTTCAGCGTCGAAACGCAACGCGACCTTTTCTAATTCAACCGACGCAAGCGATTTCTCGCCGGGGGCTACCTTCAATTTTGCCCAGAAAACTTTTCGCCAACTGAATGACTTACGACAACGCCCGGCGGAGCGCCCCGGAAACGCCTGCGGCCCAGCGGCTTCCGGCGACACATCGATGAATTTTTTTAAATAGCCGGCCCGCGCGCCTTAGCCGGCTGAGCCATTCGATTCCTGACGACTCATCAACGTGTTGCCGTTCCGGCGGTACAAAATTTGCGTTGCATGAAAGTCACGCTCGCGCCGCAGGTCCTTACCAAACGTTAAATCCAAATTGCCCGCCCGATTTCGTTGTGTATCTTGAAACGGCGCACGGACATTCCGCTGTGCGCGATCAGACACAAGGAACAACGCTGCGCTCATTGGCAGATGAGAACGGCTTTCTATTGCCCGAAACGGACAATAGCGATCCTTGAGCCAATCCTGAGCCTTGCCGCCGTCGAGAGCCGGCGTAAAGGCGACGAGCTGATCGGCATGCGGAAGACTGGACGAGCGTGAAGCCGACAGGCATCGAAACGAAGTGAAGCGAAACGAGTTCGGCATCGCACTGGAGAGAGCGAAGTCCGGCTTGCATTCGTGAGGTTGAATTCGAACGTAAGATTGAATTCGAACGACAGCCGACTTGCTTTCGATACCGGCGCGCTTCTGAACTGGACTCTGATTTTGAAGTTGGACTAGGTTGGGCCACGCCGGGATCAACGGCGGCTGTAGCCGAGCCGACAGGTGAACCCGGGCGTCAGCCCGTCAATAGGGGGGATATCGAAATGGCGAACACTGGTCCGGAGCACTGTTCACGCGCCCGCATCGCGGTGCTGTTCCAGTCCGGTCCGTGCGACGCCTCTCGCGATATCGCCGCCATCCCCCATGGCAATGCGCCGCCCTTCCGCTAAAGGCGCGCGCCTCCCAAGCTGAAATCCGCCACGCACTGCCGTCCTCAGTTTCGGCAGACCCATTCGTGAAAAGTTGTTGCGTTCCGTACCGGCGCGTCGGCGGCTTGCCCGCT
>JAHCKF010000003.1 GCA_026125925.1 Pseudolabrys sp. | reverse complement strand
ACGCTTCAATGTGCTGGCGATGTCCGGCCGCGCGGTCGAAGCCGCCGGCGATGTCGATACGCTGCTGCTCGACAAGACCGGCACCATCACCTTCGGCAACCGCCTGGCGACCGAAATCATCCCGGTGCCGGGCGTCTCCGAACGCGAGGCGGCGGAAGCGGCCTTGCTCGCCAGTGACGCGGATGAAACCGCGGAGGGCCGGTCGATCGTCCTTCTGGCGCAGGACAAATACAACGTGCGTCGCGAAGTTGCCCCGGCCGACGCCCGGTTCATCGAATTTTCCGCCACCACGCGTCTGTCCGGCGTCGATATCGGCGAGCGCAAGCTGCGCAAAGGCGCGGTCGACTCAGTCCTCAAATTCGCCCCCGAGCAGGCGGGCCGCGACGTTGCCGAGCCGCCGGCCTTCCGCGCCGCGGTGGACAGGATTGCGCGGGCCGGCGGCACGCCGCTCGGTCTCGTCGAAGGCGGCCGCATTCTCGGCGTCATTCATCTCAAGGATGTGGTGAAGCCCGACGTGAAGGAGCGCTTCGCCGCGCTGCGCCGCATGGGCATCAAGACGGTGATGATCACCGGCGACAATCCGGTGACGGCGGCATCGATCGCGTCCGAGGCCGGTGTCGATGATTTCATCGCTCAGGCGACGCCCGAGGACAAGCTGCGCTACATCCGCGGCGAGCAGGCCAATGGCCGCCTGATCGCGATGTGTGGCGACGGCACCAATGACGCGCCGGCGCTGGCGCAGGCTGATGTCGGCGTCGCCATGCAGAGCGGCACGCAGGCCGCGCGCGAGGCCGGCAACATGGTCGATCTCGACAGCGACCCGACCAAGCTCATCGAGGTCGTCGAGATCGGCAAGCAACTGCTGATGACACGCGGCGCGCTGACGACGTTCTCGATCGCCAACGATGTCGCCAAATATTTCGCCATCATCCCGGCCATGTTCGCCGCGTTCTACCCGCAGCTCGGCATTCTCAACATCATGGGCCTGTCGACGCCGCAAAGCGCCATCCTGTCGGCCATCATCTTCAACGCGCTCATCATCATCGCGCTGATCCCGCTGGCGCTGAAGGGTGTGACCTATCGCCCGGTAGGCGCCGCCGCGCTGCTGCGGCGCAATCTGTTGATCTATGGGCTCGGCGGCATCGTACTGCCGTTTATCGGCATCAAGGCGATCGACCTCGTCGTCACCGCTCTGCATCTCGCGTAAGGGAGCACAGTCATGCTCAAGGAATTCCGCCCCGCCATCGTGCTTGTCGTCGCCCTGACGATCATCACCGGGCTCGTCTATCCGCTGGCGATGACCGGCATCGCCGGCGCCATTTTCCCGAGCCAGTCGCAAGGCAGCCTGATCGAGAAGGACGGCAAGGTGGTCGGCTCGGCGCTGATCGGCCAGTCCTTCACCAGCGACAAGTACTTCCACGGCCGTCCGTCGGCGACCAGCGGTCCCGACCCCGAGGATCCGAGCAGGTCGATCAGCCTGCCTTATAACGCCGCGAACTCGGGCGGCTCGAACCTCGGTCCGACCAGCAAGGCCTTGGCCGACCGGCTGACCGCGGATGTCGATGAACTTAAAAAGGAGAACCCCGGCGCGGCCGTGCCGGTCGATCTCGTGACCACCTCGGCGAGCGGCCTCGATCCGGACATCTCGCCGGCGGCGGCGCTCTTCCAGGTCCCTCGCGTGGCGAAAGCGCGCGGGCTGCCCGAGGAGCGGGTGCGGGAGCTGGTTGAGGGGCAAGTCCGGGGCCGCACATTCGGCCTGCTGGGCGAACCGCGTGTGAATGTTCTGAAGCTCAATCTCGCTTTGGATATGATGAAATCGTAGGATTAGCCCAGTGCAGCGCGTTTCCTCGTCATGGCCGGGCTTTTCCCGGCCATCCACGTCTTACTT
The DNA here is from genome assembly GCA_026125925.1 of Pseudolabrys sp. Next base: position 34,234 of record JAHCKF010000003.1, on the reverse strand, counting down.
CCAGTTGGGGAGCGAAGGCGTGGATGCCCGGCACAAGGCCGGGCATGACGGTGTGTGTGGGTTGCGCAGAAGGAGACAGGCTCTGAGGATCTGATGGCGAGCGACGAGTCGCAAAGAGCCTCCCCCGAAGCGCTGCTCTCGCTTGCCCGCAAGGAAGGGCGAGGGCGATTGAAAATATTTCTCGGCGCCGCTCCGGGTGTCGGCAAGACCTTCGCGATGCTCACCGCGGCCCGCGGTGAGCGCGACGGTGGCCGCGATGTCGTCGCCGGCCTGATTGAAACGCACGGCCGCCGCGACACCGAGCAATTGATCGGCGATCTCACCGTGCTGCCGCGCAGGCCGATCGTCTATCGCAATCAGGTGATGCGCGAATTCGATCTCGACGCCGCACTGGCGCGGCGTCCGGGCCTGCTGCTGGTCGACGAGTACGCCCACACCAACGTGCCGGGCAGCCGTCACCCCAAGCGCTGGCAGGATATCGACGAGATCCTGGACGCCGGCATTGATGTCTGGACGACGCTGAACATCCAGCATCTCGAAAGCCTAAATGATGTCGTGCAGAAGATCAGCAAGGTCCGCGTGCGCGAAACCGTGCCCGACACCGTGTTCGACAAGGCCGACGAGGTCGTGCTGGTCGATTTTCCGCCGGACGAACTGCTGAAGCGTCTGGCAGAGGGCAAGGTCTATGTCCAGGAAACGGCGGCGCGCGCCGTCGAGAATTTCTTCAAGCCGCAGAACCTGACGGCGCTGCGCGAACTGGCGCTGCGTCGCGCCGCTGAACGCGTCGATGCGGCGCTCGTCGAACGCATGCAGGCGCACGCCATCGAGGGGCCATGGGCGGCGGGCGAGCGCATCCTGGTGTGCATCGGGCCCGACCCGACTGCGCCGATGCTGGTTCGCGCGGCCAAGCGGCTTGCCGATCTCATGGATGCGCAGTGGATCGCCGTGACGGTCGAGCGGCCGGGTGCGGCTCTTGGCAATGCCGAGCGCGCGCGTCTCGACAATGCGATGGCGCTGGCGCAAAGTCTCGGCGCCGAGACGCAGACGCTGTCCGGCGCCGACCTGCCGGCCGAGCTGCTGCGCTTCGCCAGGTTCGAGAACGTCACACAGATTGTCATCGGCCGTTCGCGTGGCGGCTTCCTCAGCGAGCTGCTGCGCCGTTCGCTGCCGCACGAACTGGTGCGGCGGACGCAGGACATCGCCATCCATCTGGTGACGCGCGAGGCGGAAGTGACGGCGGAGCCCGCGCCGTGGCGGCGCAAGTGGCTGGCGCCTGAGCCGCTGCATTTCTTCTACGCGACGCTCGCAGTGTTCGCCGCGCTTGGCGTCGGCGAGGTGCTGACGCGCTTCACGCCAATTCCCAACCTGTCGATGGTCTTCATGCTGGCGGTGCTGTTCTCCGCCATGAACTTCGGCATGTGGCCGGCGATCTACGCCTCGCTGCTGTCTTCGGCGGTCTACAATTTCTTCTTTATTCAGCCGCTCTACACTTTCACGGTCGCCGAGCCCTATGAGCTGCTGGCCCTGATTATCTTTCTCGTCATCGCAGTGGCGTCGTCGGCCATGGCCGGCCGCGTGCGCGAGCAGGCGCGCATTTCGGCGAGCCGCATGCGGGCGATGCGCCGGCTGTACGAATTCACCCGGCGCATGTCGGGGCTGGCGACGCAGGATGCGCTCGCCGAAGGCGCCGCCAGCGAGATTCACGCCAGCCTCGGCCGGCCGGTCGTTGTGCTGCTGGCGCAGGGCGATGACCTCGCTCTCACCGCCGCCTGGCCGCCGGAGGATGAGCTCGACGCGGCTGCGATGACGGCGGCGCGCTGGGCTTACAATCACGCCGAGCCGGCCGGCGCCGACACCGGAACGCTGCCGACCGTGCCGTGGTATTTCGTGCCGCTGCGCATCGGCGACAAGATCATGGGCGTGATCGGCGCCGGCAAGCATGACGCCGCCGGTTCGCTCGATTCCGAAGCGCGGGCGCTGCTCGACACGCTGTCGGAGCAGACCGCCGCCGCGCTCGACCGCGCCGCGTTGACGCGCGAAATGGTGAGCGCCCGGACGGCGACCGAAACCGAACGCGTGCGCAACACCCTGCTGGCGTCAATCTCGCACGATTTCCGCACGCCGTTGTCGTCGATCCTCGGCTCGGCCACCAGCCTCATCGACTATGGCGACAAACTCGATAGCGCGGCCAAGAAGGACTTGCTGGGCGGCATCAAGCAGGAGGCGGAAGGGCTCGACGAGATGGTCCGCAACCTGCTCGCCATCACCCGCATCGACGCCGGCGCGCTCGAATTGCGCCGCGACTGGATCGACCTGCGAGAGATCGTCGAGCGTGTCGTCGGCGCGGCACGGCGTCGCGGCGCCGCGCAAGCCCTGACCGTCGACCTGGCGGCCGATCTGCCGCTGGTGCGTGCCGATGCGACTCTGGTGGAACAGGCGATCGGCAATGTGGTCGCCAATGCCATCGTCCACACGCCCGCTAGGACGCGCATCGCCATAGAGGGGATCGGCGGCGGCGACGCCGTGACGTTGCGAGTCAGCGACAATGGTCCGGGCATCGCGCCTGCGGCGCTGTCGCATATCTTCGACAAGTTCGTGATCGGCGAGCGCCACGGCGACTCCCATGGCGACGGCCGGCAGAGCACGGGATTAGGGTTGGCCATTGCCAAAGGCATCATGGAGGCGCATGGCGGTTCGATCGCGGCCGAAAGCCCGCCGGGCGGCGGCGCGCGCTTCTCTCTGACATTCCCGCGCGAAAGCGAGGCCGCATGAGCGTAAAAACGTCGGTTCTGGTGGTCGATGACGAGGCGGCGATTCTGCGTTTCCTCAAGCCCGCGCTCGAGGCCAACGACTACGATATGGACAGCGCCGGCACGGTGGCCGATGCGGTCAAGCGCATCGCCGGGCGGCCGCCTGATATCGTGTTGCTCGATCTCGGCCTGCCGGACGGCGACGGCAAGGACGTGATCCGCCGGGTGCGCGAATGGTCCGACGTGCCGATCGTCGTGCTGTCGGCGCGCGAGCGCGAGGCGGAGAAGATCGAGTCGCTCGATCTTGGCGCTGACGACTACGTCAACAAGCCGTTCACCGTCGGCGAACTGATGGCGCGCATGCGCGCAGCGTTGCGCCACCGCATGCAGCGCCAGGCGGAGGTGCCGGTGCTGCGTGTTGGTGATCTGGAGGTCGATGCGGTGCGGCACCGAGTGACGCGGGCCGGCGCCGAGCTGAAGCTGACGCCGAAGGAGTTCGAGCTGCTGTCGTTTCTGGCGCGGCACGCCGGGCGGGTGCTGACGCACAGGCAGATCCTGTCCGCCGTCTGGGGGCCGGCACATACCGAGGATACGCAATATCTGCGCGTTTATATCGGCCAACTGCGGCAGAAGGTCGAAGCGAAGGCGGATGATCCTCACATCATCCTGACCGAGCCCGGAATTGGCTATCGCGTTGCAGGAGAGTGAAGTGCTCTAAAGAATGTCTGCTACCGGCCCGAACGGCGAGAGGCACCGGCAGGCGATATGTTTGGCTTTGCCGCCAATCAGCGCTCCTGCATTCTCCGCCAACGCTGGGCGGCACGGCGGGGGGCACCCAGAGCCGCGTCGGCTGGCAGCGTCTGCCGCCAGCGAATTCGCGTCTGGCGGGCGATGCCGCGACTGGCATCACAAGCGTGGCGACGATCAATCCCGGCAACGCCGTAACTGCGATAAGTTGCAGCGAGAAACCGCTCGCTCCTCTGAGGCGCCGTCCTCCGCGCGAAACGAAGTTGATCAGGGCGATCAAGCGTTGCTAATTGCCGGTGTAGTGCCCGGGCACGCCCTTCGGCGACATCGACGAATGCGTTGTTGTGTCGCGACGCTCCATCCCCGGCATCCATTCCAACTTGCCAAGGCCAGCCGAGAGGTGACCAAATTATAGTCCATGGTTGCATATTAAAGTGACTTGCATAGCATGCAGGAGGCTTTACCATTATCGGGTCCACGGAATGGAGTCCTGCATGAAGGGTCTCGCTTCAGGAGCGGCCGCACCGCTCTCGCGTTACGCACCGTTCCGCCGCGCCGGAGACATTGTTTATTTCTCCGGCATCATTGCCGCCGACCCGGCGTCCATGCGCGTCATCAAGGGCTACGCCGACCTTCCGCCCGAGGCGCGCAAGATCGCCGGCGAGATCGGCGAGATGTCGTCCGACCTCAAGGACGGCCCGATCGCCGCGCAGTCGTGGTGGGTTCTTAACAGCCTGCGTCTCACGGTCGAGGCGGCGGGCGGTACGCTCAACGACGTGGTGAAGCTGACGCAGTTCTTCCGGAATTTGCGCGACTTTCCGATCTATAACCGCATCCGTGCCACGTTCTTCGAGATGCCGCCGGCGAGCACCGTTGTGCAGATTGCGGAGTTGCTGCCGACGCCGGAAACGCTGCTGGAAGTCGAAGCCGTCGCCTACATTCCCCTCAAGGGCGGGGCACGTCAGCCGTGACCACCATCCGGCCGGCATCCGCGACAGCCGCTTCCGCGCAAGACGGAATGCCGCTGATCGCATTGCGCGGTCTGACGAAGGACTATCCCGGCGTCCGCGCGTTGCGCGGCGTTTCGCTCGAGCTCAGGCGCGGCGAAGTCCATGCGCTGGTCGGTGAGAACGGCGCCGGCAAATCAACGCTGATCCGCATTCTGTCGGGTGACGTGAAGCCGGACAGCGGCGCGATCGAGATCGCAGGGCAGCCGACGGTTTTCGAAAGCCCGCGCGACGCGCGCCAGCAAGGCATCGTTACAATCTTCCAGGAGCTGATGATCGTGCCCGATCTCAGCGTTGCGGAAAACATCTTCCTCGGCAACGAGCCGGGTCCGGCGTTTCTTTATTCGCGCGCCAAGGCCGAGCGAAAAGCCGCTGAGACGCTGGCCGAGCTTGGCGTCGGCGTGCAGATCGATCCGTCCGAACGCGCGGGCAATCTTTCGACCGCCCGCCGTCAACTCATCGAAATCGCACGCGCCCTCGTGCTGCGCGCTCCGGTGATCGTCATGGACGAACCGACCGCGGCCTTGTCGGAACACGAGGCGGCGGCGCTGCGCGGCCTGATCGTGCGGATGCGGGCCGAAGGCACGAGCTTCCTCTATGTCTCGCATCGGCTCGACGAGGTGATGGAGATCGCCGACCGCGTCACGGTGCTGCGCGGCGGCGAACACGTCGCAACGATGGATGCGTCGGCGATCAAGGACACGGCCGAGCTCATCGGCCTGATGGTGGGCCGGCCGATGGCCGAGCTGTTTCCGCCGCGCAACGAGAAGATCGGCGACGTCGTCCTCAGCGTGTCGGGCCTGACGCGGCGCGGCGTATTCGCCGATATCGGCTTTGAGGTGCGCGCCGGTGAAGTCGTCGGCTTCGCCGGCCTGGTCGGCGCCGGCCGCACCGAGGTGATGCGCGCCATCTTTGGCGCCGATGCGCTCGATGCCGGCGAAATCCGCAAAGACGGCGCCCCGATCGTCATCAGGAGCCCGCGCGACGCCATCGCCAACGGCATCGCCTATCTTCCGGAGGACCGCAAGCATCAGGGGCTCGTGCTTGCCATGTCCGGCGCCGAGAACGTAATGATGGCCTCGCTCGATCAGGCCTGTGTCGCGGGCTTCGTGTCGGAACCGGCGGTTCGCAAGACCGCACGCCGGATCGCGGACCTGCTTCAGTTCAAAGGGCAGCTCGACGCGCCGGCGGGGACGGCATCGGGCGGCAACCAGCAGAAACTCGTCATCGGCAAGTCGATCCTCACGGGCGCCAAGGTTGTCATCTTTGACGAGCCGACGCGCGGCATCGATGTTGGTGCCAAGGCGGAAATCTATCGGCTGATCCATGAAATGGCGGCACAAGGCGCCGCCGTGATCATGGTGTCGTCCGAACTGCCGGAACTGATGGGCACATGCCACCGCATCTACGCGATGTCCGGCGGTCGAATTCGCGACGAGCTGTCGCTCGCCGAGTTCGATGAGAAACGCATCCTGGCCGGGGCCTTTGCCGCGCACATGGCGCCGCAGGCCAGCCTTCGCGCGGTGGGAGCATTATGACAATGACGATCTCGGAGGGGACACAGGTCCGAAGTGATGGACGGGTCAAGCCGCTGGCGTTCCTGCAGCGCTATGGCCGCGAGATCGGCCTGCCGATCATCGTCGCGGCGATGATTCTCGTATTCTCCCTGAACTCGGCCGTGTTCATGTCGCTGCCGAATTTCCGCAACATCGGCGTGTCGGCGGCGGCGCTGGCCGCGGTGTCCTTCGGACAGACCTTTGCGATCCTGACCGCCGGCCTCGACCTGTCGGTCGGTGCCATCGTGGCGCTGGTCAGCATTGTCGGCGCCCTGGTGATGCGCGACCACGGCGTCGCGGCGGGCCTGGGGGCGGCGCTCGCCACCGGCGCCGCCGTGGGGCTGGTCAACGGCCTCGTCATCACTCGCTTCAAGGTGTTTCCGTTTATCGCCACGCTCGCGATGATGTCGATCGTCTCCGGGCTGGCGCTGAGCCTCAGCGGCGGCGTCGCGGTCACCGGCGTGCCGGAAGCCTTTTCCAGCCTGGCCTATGCCCGCACCTTCGGCGTGCCGGTGCCGGTCGTCATTGCGGTCGGTGTGCTGGCGGTGTGCATCGTCGTCCTGCGCTTTACCAAGCTTGGCCGCCGCATCTATGCCGCCGGCGGCAACGAGGAGGCGGCGCGACTGTCGGGCATATCGGTCGGCAGCGTCAAGATCGCCGCCTACGTGTTCAGCGGCCTCTGCGCTTCGGTCGGCTCGCTCATTCTCACCGCGCGCGTCGCCTCGGGCCAGCCCTCGCTGGGCGCGACGCTGCCATTGGAGTCCGTCGCGGCGGTCGTACTCGGCGGCGTCTCCCTGTTCGGTGGACGCGGCTCGGTGGTCGGCGTCGCCTTCGGCGTGCTGTTCATCAGCATCCTCTCGAATGGTCTCAACCTTCTCAACGTTCCTTCCTACACGCAGATGATGGTCATCGGCGGAGCGCTGATCCTCGCGGTCTCGCTCGACCAGATCTTCATCGGCGCCAAAGCCGGCAACAGAAACTGAGCATCAGCATCAACACGAACAGGAGAGATCCGATGAAGTCTCGCGTCGTTCACAAGATCTGTTTGGCCGCGCTGGTGGCCACCGGCCTCGCCGTCATAGCCGCCAATCCGGCTTCGGCCGCCGACAAGATCGGCGTGACCATGCCGAACATCAAGGGACCGTGGTTCACGCCCGTGCTCTACGGCATTTCGGACGAAGCCAAGAAGCTCGGCTACGAGGTGACCATCCAGGACGCCGGCGGCTACGCCAATGTCGACAAGCAGGTGAGCCAGTTCTCCAACCTCGTGGTGCAGAGGGTCTCCGCCATTCTCATCGATCCGGCGAACCCGTCGTCCTTCAACGGCGTCGTCCGGGAGGCGAAAGGCGAGAAGATCCCCGTGATCGGCGCGGGCAGTCCTATCGTCGCCAGCGACGTCGAGGCCGACGCCGCCGCGTCGTCGAGCCATTGCAACATCGGCCACGAGCTGGCCAAGGGCGCGAAGACGCTGTTGCCGAACGGCGGCACCATCGCCGTGCTGGCCGGGCCGCCGGGCGCATTCTGGGCCTCCGACCGCCTGCGCTGCTTCAAGGAGGATCTGGCCGGCGGCAACATCAAGATCGTCGCCGAGCAGACCAGCGAGCAGGACCCAGCGATCGCGCTGTCGCTCGCCAACGACTTCCTGCAGCGCTTCCCGGACGTCAACGTGCTCTACGGCGCCGATGACACTTACGGCGTCGGCGCGGCGCGCGCTGCGCAGGGCGCCCAGAAGTGCGGCAAGGTCAAGATCCTGTTCGCCGTGCTCGGCGAGGCGGCCGAAGAGATGATGCGGGCAGGTTGCGCCGACTACGTCGTGGCGCAGCAGCCGGTCGTCATCGGCCGCACCGCCGTCCAGCTCATGGATGCGGTGGTGAAGGGCAAGCCGCTGCCGTCGAAGAAGGTCGAGGTGCCGCTCATCCCGGTTACCATGGCGAACCTGAACAGTATCAACAAGACCGGCATGCAGGCCCCCAAGGGCTGGACGCCGTAACCGACGCCGGCCCGTCCGCCCCACGCCGTTCGCGGCGTGGGGCGACACCGAGGGAGTAAGGCACAATGGCCACGACGAAGATCAAGCTGCGCCTCAATCAGCAGCAGCTCGAATTGATCGACAACACCATCAAGGCGGGCGAAAGCAACAGCCGCGACGACCTCATCCGGCGTGCCTTGCGCGAATTCGCGAAGGCCCGGCTTCCGGCAGCGGAACAGGACAAATGACGACCGACCGCAAACTGCTTCAGGAACTCGTCATCCAGCCGGGCACCGGCAAGGCACTGGAACTGCGCCGTGGCCAGGTTCTGCGCATCGCGCAGACGGCCGGCCGGCAGTGTGCGGATTTCAATTGCTTCAATCTCCACGACTACAAGGAGTTCTTCCACACCGGCCGTACCCGCCATCTCCACGGCATGCATCCGACCAAGGGCGATTTCCTGTGGTCCGCGCCGCCGCGCGAACGGCCGATGATGGCGATTATCGAGGATACTGTCGGCACCAATGATGTGCTCTATCCGCGTTGCAGCGGGTTCCTGTTCGAGCACCATTACGGGCTGGCCGTGCATACGAACTGCCACGACATCCAGGCCGAAGCGCAGCGCGAGTACGGCCTGACCCCCGATGATGTGCATGACTCATTCAATTTCTTTATGCACACCGGCGTCTCGCCGGACGGTCACCCCTACATCGCGAAGAATACGGCCAAGGCTGGCGATTATGTCGAACTGCTGGCACTGATGGACGTTCTGGCGGTTCCGAATGTCTGCGGCGCCGATGTCATGATGACGAGCGATTTCGAGCTCAAGCCGCTCAAGCTCAGCATATTCGAGGCGTCCGATGCCGATTGGGCGAAGGTCTCCGAACCGCCGAGAATGAAGAATCAGCGCAGTCCGGACATGTTCAAGATCAGGAGCATCAAGGCCGATCGCGAACTGTACAAGGATGCTGCCTACCAGCCCGATTTTACCAACGTGCCGCTCGAGATCTCCGAGGTGGAAATCGACCTCAACGACGAAGAAATGGCGTTGCTGTCGCGGCTGGCCGGCACCGGCAAGTACGGCGAAACCGATGCCGAGGTGCTGCGCTATGTCTTCCATACCTGGTGGATCGACAAATTCATGCGCGGGCCAAAGCATGTACCCAAGGACTGAGGTGTGGCCAACTCCTTGGGGACCGCAGGCGACACGTGTGGGCATCGTGGCGGTTTGAACCTATAAACCAGCCCCGGACGACCGGCGCCGCCGGCGAGGCGCCGGCCGTCCGGTGCATGAACGGTCTTTGTGGGAATCGACGAATGAAGGCTGCGGCTCGACTAAAGACGAACGGTGGCAAGACACCTGAAGGCCGGGTCGGCTTGAAGATGAAGCATCTGCGCCTGCTCAAGGGCCTGACGCTGAAGGAATTGGCGGGCCTTGCGCATTGCTCGGAATCGATGCTGTCCCGCGTCGAAAACGGCAGCGCCAATCCATCGGTCAAGACCATGCACCGGGTCGCACTGGCGCTGAACGTGCCGGTTTCCGGTTTGTTTCAGGGAGGCGATGACGACGACGACCACATCGTCTTGCGGCAGGGCGAACGCCCGACGGTCCAGGCCGGGCAGGGCAAGGGACACAAGCTCGAAGCGCTGATTCCGAACCGTCGCGGCAATCTCCTGTCCGGCTACATCAACGACATTGAGCCCGGTGGCGGCAGCGAAGGCATCATCAAGCACGAGGGCGAAGAGTTCGGCTACGTGCTCGAGGGTGAACTCGATCTGATCGTGGACAAGAAGAAATATCGGCTGCGCGCCGGCGACAGTTTCCATTTCCGCTCGGAGCGGCCGCATTCCTACACCAACAGTCGGAAGAAGACGGCGCGCATCCTGTGGCTCAACACGCCGCCGTCGTTTTGATTCAGTAGGGAGACCCTGACGTGGACAAGAAGTATATTCATCCGCCGGAGCTGTTCAAGCATCCGGCCTACAGCCGCGTCATCACGGTCTCCGGCCCCAGCAAGATGATTTATATCGCGGGCCAGACGGCGTCGGACGAGAACTACAAGCCGATGTTCGTCGGCGACATGCGCGGGCAGTATCTCCGCGTCATGGAGGCCCTGACGATCCAGTTGAACGCCGCCGGCGCGACCTGGGACGATGTGGTGTTCCGGCGCCTGTTCGTGCTCGACATGGATGCTTTCATCAAGATCCAGACCGATCCGGCCATGACCTTCCCGTGGCATCCGGACCGGCCGCCGCCGAGCACACTCGTCGGCGTGACGCGGCTGTCGCACCCGGACTTCCTGATCGAGATCGACCTGATGGCCGTCACCAACGGCTGAGTACCCGTCCGGTCGCCGGGTGGTCCTAGCCGATGCGGAACAGCCGCGCGGCGTTGCCGTAGACGATGCGCTGGCGGTCGGCGCCGGTGATTCCGGCCTTGTCGAAGGTGCCGACCGGATCGTCGTCGCCCATGTCGAACGGGTAGTCCGACCCCAGCATCACGCGGTCGGCGCCGACGGTCTCGACCAGCCGCGCGACGAGCACCGGATCGAAGACGCAGGTGTCGAACCAGAACCGCTTGAGGTAGGTCGAAGGCGGCTGCGGGCACAGCTTGCGCACTTCGGGCCGCGCCTTCCAGGCATGATCGAAGCGGCCGGCATAGAATGGATAGAAGCCGCCGCCGTGGGCGATGATGACGTCGAGCTCGGGATGACGGTCGAGCACGCCGCCGAGGATGAAATGTGAGATGGCGATAGTCTCTTCGAGCGGCTGCGCCACGGTGTTGACCATGAAGAACGGCCCGAGCCGCTGGCCGTGCGAGAAGCCGAGCGGGTGGACGAACAGCGGTGCGCGCAGCTCCGCCAGCCGCTTGTACAGCGGATCGAACGACGGATCTGACAGTTCGAGCGCCTCGACCCGGCTGTCGATCTGGAAGGCGCGCAGGCCGAGCGTCTCGACGGCGTGAACGGCCTCGTCGATGGCGCGCTTGGGGAAGCGCATCGGCAGCGTGCCCATGGCGACGAAGCGGGTCGGATCCTGCGCGGCGAGCGCCGAGAGGTCCTCGTTCTGGACGCGGGACAGCGCCACCTGCCGCTCCTCGTCGGCCCAGTAATGCTGCTGCGCCGGCGCCGGCGCGATGACCTGAACATCGACGCCCATGCGCTTCATGGTCGCGCGCCGTTCGTCGAGGTTGAGCATCCGCTCGGGAACGATCTTGCCCTGTTCGACATCGGTTGCCGCGCTCTCCGGCGACATGTCGCGGATATACGGGTTCGACTTCGGGTCGAACACGTCCGCGATCAGCGGATTGACGCGGCGGCTGAGCGCATGGGTGTGCATGTCGATGACAGGCATGGGTCAGTTCCAGTTCAGGTCTGCGGCAGGTGGGATGCGGTTGTGCCAATCGGTGGCGTCCTGATAGGCGGCGGCCGCGTTCAGGATCGTCGTTTCGGCGAAGGGGCGTCCGATGAGTTGAAAGCCAATCGGCAGGCCGGCGCCGTCGAAGCCGCAAGGCACCGAGGTGGCCGGTAGGCCGAGATAATTGATGCCACGGGTGCAATGCGTCACCGCGGCAATCGCGCGCGCAACGTCTGCCGGCGTGCCTTCGGTCGTCGCGGCAATGGTCGGCACCGGCACCGGGATCGCGGGAATGAGAGCGACATCGGCGCTGCCCATGCAGGCGCCGATCCATTCCCGGGTGAGCGAGGCGCGCATCGCCAACGCCTCGACATACCGCGTCGCCGGATAGAACAGCCCCGGCTCGATGCGGGAGCGAACCTGGTCGGCATAGTCGCCGGGGCGCTCGATCAGCCAGCGGCGATGGATGGTCGCCGCTTCGACGCTCATCAAGAGATGCATCAACGCGTTGATCAGCGCCATGTCGGGCGGCGCCGTCTCGATCATCGTCGCGCCGCGATCGCGAAACACGGCCGCCGCTTCTTCGAGCGCTTTCGCGATCGCTGGATGCAAGGTCTCGCGATAATAGCCGCCGGGCAGGGCGATCGTCATGCCGTGCACGTCGCCGGACAGAGTGTGATTCCGCTGCGTCATCACGGACATCATCAACGCGGCGTCGCGCGCGGTTCGGGTCAGCGGCCCGGGACAATCGAGCGATGCCGACAGCGGCATGACGCCGTCGCCGGGGACCAGGCCCCAGGTCGGTTTCAGCCCCACAAGCCCGCACATCGCGCCGGGATGGCGCAGCGAACCGCCGGTATCGGTGCCCAGCGACGCGGTTACACAACGCGCCGCGACCGCGATGCCCGAGCCGGAGGACGAGCCGCCCGGCACATGCGCCGCATTCCAGGGATTGAGCGGGTGGCCTTCGTGCTCATTGTAACCTGTCGGGCTGAGCGCGAATTCGGCCAGTTGCAGCCGGCCGATGTCGAGCGCGCCGGCGGCATCGAGCCGTTCGATGACGGTCGCGGTCGCTTCGGCGCGGAATCCGGCACGGATCTTGGCGCCGCCTTCGGACAGTTCGCCCTTGCGATAGAACAAGTCCTTGTGAGCCAGCGGTACGCCGTGCAGCGGGCCGAGCCTGGCGCCGGACGCGCGGGCCTTGTCGGCGGCGCGCGCGCTTTCGAGCGCGCCAGCGCGGTCGAGCCGTTTGACCGCCTTGAGCTTGCGACCGACCGTTTCGAGGCGGTCGAGCGCCGCGGTCGTCGCGGCTTCCGACGACACCTCGCCGGATGCGATGGCGGCGGCGAGTGCGGTGAGATCGAGAGACGCGATGGCCGCGGTCATGGCGATCGCCGGGATTTTTCGAGCGCCGCAAGCCATTGCGGGAAGGCATAAGGCGTGCTGTCGAACGGTAGGGCCTTCGCCGCTTCAGCGATGCGCCCGTTGGTGTCGGCGACCAGGGGCGTCGAGCGCGCTGCACGGGCGGCGGTGCCCGAAACGTCGTTCAACTCGGCCGCAATCCGTCGCAGCAGGTCGTCGTCCATGGCCGTCCTCAATGCACGCCGAGATGCTTGAGCAGCGTCTCGGTCTGCTGTGCCAGCACCTTGGCATCGCCCTCGTGAACGACCTTGCCGGTCTCGAGGATGTAGACGCGGTCGGCCACGGCCAGCGCGCTGTAGAGGTTCTGCTCGACAAGAAGGATCGCCAGGCCTTCACGCTTGAGGTCGAGCACGATGTTTTCCAGATGCTGCACCATCACCGGCGCGAGCCCCTCCGACGGCTCGTCCATCAGGATGAGCTCGGGATCGATCATCAGGGCGCGGCCGACCGCGAGCATCTGGCGCTCGCCGCCCGACAACTGTCCGCCGCGATGATGGCGGCGTTCGGCCAGCCGCGGGAAGATGCCGAACACACGGTCCACGGTCCAGCCGGTCTTGACCCGCGCGCCCTTGAGCATGGTCAGATGTTCGGTGACGCTGAGCGAGGGGAACAGGCGGCGGCCCTGCGGCACGATCGCGATCTTGCGCCCGGCAATCTCGTGCGGCGTCAGGCCGACGAGATCCTGGCCGCGCCAGCGCACGCTGCCGCCGGTGACGCGGGGCGGCGTCAGGCCCATGATCGAGCGGATGAGCGTGGTCTTGCCCATGCCGTTGCGGCCGAGCAGGGCGACGACTTCCGCCGCGCCGACGTCGAGCGACACGCCGCGAACGACCTGCGCCTCGCCATAACCGCTATGCAGATCGCGGACCTCAAGCATGGTGCGGCTTCCCGAGATAGACTTCCTGCACCCGCTGGTCGTTGCGGATCTCCGACGGGGGTTCCTCGACCAGGACTTGCCCCTCATGCAGGCAGGTGACGAAATCGACCAGACCCAGCGCCAGGTCCATGTCATGTTCGATCAGGATGACGGTGAGCTCGCGGCCGAGCGAGCGGATGATCTCGGCGACAATGGAGCGCTCGGCCGGCGACAGGCCGGCCGCCGGTTCGTCAAGCAGCAGCAGGCGCGGCTCGGTCACGAGCGCAAGCGCGATCTCGAGCTGACGCTGCTCGCCATAGGACAATTCCTTGACCGGCACGCTTGCCCGCTGATGCATACGGGAGGCACCGAGTGCGGCGTCGATCCGACGCGTCTCCTCGGCGGCGGCATCTGGCGAGCCGAACAGCGAGAATTTGCGCGGCGATAGGCCGCGCAGCGCCAGGATCATGTTGTCGGCGACGGTCAGGGTCGGGAACAGGTTGGTGATCTGGAAGGTGCGCGAAATGCCGAGCCGCGCCCGCTTGTGCGGCGGCAGCCGCGTGATGTTGTGGCCGTCGAACGCGATCCGGCCGGCGGTCGGCGGAATGACGCCGGTGATGGCATTGAACAACGTGGTTTTGCCGGCGCCGTTCGGGCCGATGATAGCGCGGCGCTCGCCCTTGGGAACGGCGATGGTCACACCGTTGACGGCCTTCAGCGCGTCAAAAGCGACCTCGACGTCGGTCAATGTCAGGATGATGTTGCTCACGGCGTGCTTTCGTTGTGCCGGGCGCGGCGCTGCCGCCGCGCCCGGCCGCGATGGGCTCAGCCCTTCTTGATGCCCTGGAAGTTGCGCGAGTAGGGCGGCTGCTTCATGTAGGTGGCCGGGTCGTATTTCCAGAACTGCGACACCGAGGGGTAGGTCTCGATCGGCACGTTCCAGAACTTGCCGTTCGGCGCCTTTTTCACCTGACGGATATAAACGTCGTAGATCGGATTGCCGTACTCATCGAGCTTGACGGTCTTGCCGAGCGGCGAGTTTTCGAGCTGGGTCTTGAGCACGGTGTCGATGAAGGCGTCGCGGTTGTCGAGCTTGCCGTTGAGAGCCTCGATCGCCTTCGACACCCACATGGCGCCGGAATACATCGAGAAGCCGTAGAGCGATGGCGTCTTACCGTATTTGACGGTGTATTCCTTGACGAAGGCGGCGGTCGCGGGGTTGTCCGAGCCCTCGGCGAAATGCGCGGCCGAGACGATGCCTTCGCATTCTTCGCCCAATGTACGGATCACCGACTGATCGGTTGCGTTCATGGCGCCGAGGAGCGGAATCTTGCTCTTGAGGCCGAAGCTCGAATATTGGGTGATAAAGCGCGTTGCATCGGCGCCGGTTTCCATCGCGAACACGGCGTCGGCCTGCATGTTGGCAATCTGGCCGAGATAGGGACTGAAGTCTGCCGTGTTCAGCGGGTGCCAGAACTGCTGCACGATCTGGCCGCCGCCTTCGGTGAACACCTGGGCGAGACCGCCACACTGCTCATGGCCGAATGTGTAATCCTGACCGACGGTGATGATCTTCTTGTAGCCCTTCTTGAGCGCCCAGTCGCCGAGCGGATGGGCGAACTGGCTCGCCGAATAGCCGGCCACGCGCACGACATTCTTGATACGGTCGCGCTGGGTCAGATCGTCGGCGGCGATGATCGGGATGAAGTAGGGCGTGCCAGTGCCCTTGACGTAGTTGGCCACAGCGAGGCCAGTATTGGCGAGCAGGTTGCCGATGAGGAAATCGACCTTGCCCTGTTCGACAAGCTTGCGCGCCTTCTGGATCGAAGTGTCGGGGTTGGAGCCGTCGTCCTCGATCAGGAGTTCGACCGGCCGGCCGGCAACCTTGTTGCCCTGCTTCTCGAAGAAGAATTGCACGCCTTCGACCATTTCCTTGCCGCCGGAAGCGACAACGCCGGTCAGCGGCGCCAGCACGCCGACCTTGATGGGGGCATCGGCGGCGCGCGCCGCCCACGGAGCCATGCCGAAGCCGGCCGCTGCGATCGTCAGGCCGGAAGTCTGCAGAAACTGTCTACGATCCATTGTCTATCCTTTCTGGGTGTCAACGCTTGAGGCGTGCCACAAGGGCACGGATCGTCCCGACGATGCCTTCCGGTGCGAAGATCATGATCAGGATGAAAGTAACGCCGAGAACGGTCTGCCAACGTTCCGTGTAGGAACTGACGATGTTCTCGAGCGCTATGATCGCCGCCGACCCGACAAAGGCGCCGAAGAGGGTGCCCACGCCGCCGGCAATCGTCATCAGCAAGGCCTCCACGGACTGCGACAGCGCGACAGTGGAGGGGCTGACGAAACTGTTGAACAGCGCGTACATCGCTCCGGCCGCGCCGGCAAAGAAGCCGGACACGGTGAAGCCGATGAAGAGATGAAGCGACACGTCATAGCCGAGGCTGCGCATGCGGCTGTCGCTGTCGCGGATGCCGCGCAGCGTCAGTCCGAAGGGCGAGCGCACGAAACGCCAGATGGCGAGCGAGAGCGCCGCCGTCACGGCCAGCACCATCCAGTAGAAGACGCGGTAGTCGGACAGCAGCGCCGGGCGGATGGCGCCGCGCAGGCCGTTCTCGCCGCCGGTCACCTGTGTCCAGCGCAGGCAGATGCCCCAGACGATCATACCGAGGGCCAGTGTCAGGAGGAGAAAGTAGACCCCCGAAGTGCGCACCGCCAGCAGGCCGAAGATCGCCGCGAGCAAGGTCGCCGCCAGAACGCCGAGCAGGCAGGCGACGGCGGGAGACATCCCGGCATTCATCACGGCATAGACCACGACATAGGTGGAGACGCCGAAGATCGCACCGTGGCCGAGCGAGGTGCGCCCGGCATAGCCGGCGAGAATGTCGATCGACATCGCCAACAGGCCGAAGATGAGAACTTCAGTGGCGAGGCCGAGGTGATAGGTCGAGAGTATGAACGGCAGCAGCGCCGCGGCGGCGATCACCGCGACGGCCGCGGCAAGGGCGGCCGGTGAGATGGAAGAACGCGGCGAACCGGCGATCGTCGTTGCTGGCATGTTCGACACGGGTCAGGTCGCCTTTCCAAATAGACCGAGCGGCCGGAAGGCGAGCAGCAGCGCCATCGGTCCGAATATGACGAAGTAGGCGAGTTCGGGAAACATCACCTGGCCGACCGTGTTCAGCAGGCCGACCAGCAGGCTGCCGATGGCGACGCCGAGCAGGCTGCCGCGGCCGCCGATGATGACGATGGCAAGACTAAAGACGAGGATTTCGGAGTCCGCCGAGGGGTACAGCGACAGGAAGGCGCCGCCCATCATCCCGCCGAGGCCGGCGAGGGCCGAGCCGAGTACGAAGGTGGCGAGGAAGACGCGGCGAATATTGATGCCGGACGCTTCCACCATTTCGGCGTCATCGACCCCGGCGCGGATGAGCGCGCCGAGTCGCGTCTTGTAGAGCAGCAGATAGAGCGCAATCAGCACCAGGATGCCGACCAGAAGGACGAACAGGCGATACTTCGGATAGAAGATGCCGAAGAAAGTCAGGCCGCCCTTGAGGGCGTCGGGGATCGGTACCGTGAAGCTGTCGCCGCCCCAGATCACCAGCGCCATGTCGTTGAGCACAAAGGCGACGCCCAGTGTCAGCAGCACCTGGCGCAGGTCGTTGCCGCGCACGAAGCGCAGTAGGCCCTGGTTGAGTGCCAGGCCGATCAGCGCCACCGCGATCATCGCCGCGACGGCGCCCAGAGTGAAGCTGCCGGTCTTCACCGCCGTGGTGTAACCGACATAGCCGCCGAACAGATAAAGCGCGCCGTGGGCGAGATTGACGATCCGCAGCAATCCGAAGATGAGCGTGAAGCCGCTCGCCACGATGAACAGCAACGCGGCGAAGGTCAGCCCGTTCAGCAGTTGGAATGCGTTCATTCCCATCGGATATGGCTTTCGCTGGTCGGCATCGCGTCAGGGCGCCTTCGGTCCGGCGCTGCGGTACCAGTCGTAGATTTGCTCGCCGGTCCAGAACAGCACGCCCGGCTTGGAGCGCACCTGCTCGAAGAACTTGCGGACATATTTGAGCCGGTGCGGCGCGCCGACGATGTAGGGGTGCTGCACGATCGCCATGATGCGCGCCGAGCCTTCGGCGTCCTCGTAGATCTGCTCGAACTGGTCGATAGCCCGCTCGTAATACTCCGAGGCCTTGTGATGCTGGATCAGCATCATGGCGACGTCATTGCATTCTTGCGTGTAGGGCACGTTGACGATCGGCTTGGTCTTGGTCTTCAGCCACACCGGCTGGTCGTCGAGCACCCAGTCGCAGACATAGTCGTAGCCTTCTTCGACGAGGTGGTCCGGCGTCTCCCAGGTTTCGGTGAGGCCGGGGCCCAGCCAGCCGCGCGGACGCTTGCCGGTAAACGTCTCAATGGCGTCCGCGGTCTTGCGGATGTCCTCGCGCTCGTTCTCGACCTTCTGCATGTTGCGTTGGGTAAAGCCGTGGCCCATGAACTCCCACTTGCGCTCCAGCGCCGCCTCGACGATGGCCGGATAGGCGTTGAGGGCCGAGCCGTTGATGGCGAGAACGCCGGGAATGTTGAGGTCGTCGAACACCTTGAGCAGGCGCCAGAAGCCGACGCGGTTGCCGTATTCGTGCCAGCACCAGTTCGGAATGTCGGGCATCGGCGCGCCACCAGCCGGCGGCGTCAGCACCGTGCGCGGCATGGTGAGCTTCGGGTCCCACTCCTCGATATTGACGATGCTCCACACCACCATGCGCGCGCCGCCCGGCAGCTTGAGCGGTGGACGCTTATGGATCGGCGAATAATCGATACGCTCCATCGGCAGCATGGTTATTTCTCCGGCGGGCCTATGGTGATGGTCAGGGGCGCAAGGCCTTCGACAGTCGCTTCGATGCGGTCTCCGGCGACGACCGGGCCGACCCCGGCCGGCGTGCCGGTGAAGATGAGGTCGCCGGTGGCGAGCGTCACCTGCTTTGATAGCTGCGCCACGATTTCCGGAACGTTCCAGATCATCTCGCGCAGGTCGCCGCGCTGATGCTCTTGCCCGTTGACCGACAAGGTGATTGCGCCGCTCGCGAGGTGTCCGACCGAAGCGGCCGGATGGAGGGCCCCGCAGGGCGCCGACCGGTCGAAGCTCTTGCCGACTTCCCAGGGCAGTTGCAGGTCGCGCGCATCGCGCTGGCGATCGCGGCGGGTGAGGTCGATGCCGACCGCATAACCCCAGACGTGATCGAGACCATTCGCCGGGTCGATGTTGCGGCCGCCTTTGCCGATGGCGACCACGAGTTCGACTTCATACTGGAAGTCCGCCGTCATCGGCGGGTAGGGCACCTCGGCCCCGTCCCCGACGATACTGTCGCGCGGCTTTTGAAAGAAGAACGGCGGATCGCGTTCGTCGGCTTCCTTCATCTCGCGAATGTGCGAGACGTAGTTGCGCCCGACGCAATAGATCCGCCGCACCGGATAGGAGCCGCCGCCGGTAACCGGCACGACGGTTTCTTCGACCGCCGGGAAATTGTGCGCCGGTGCGTTCACTTCGAGCCTCCCAGCGCGGGGTTAATGCCGCGATACCAGTTGTAGATCTCTTCGCCGTTCCAGTGCAGCACGCCGTCGAACTTGTTGACGTAGTCGTAGATGTCCCGCAGCGCCTTGATACGGAACGGCTGGCCGCTGATGTACGGGTGAATGGCGATCGCCATGATCTTGGCGCGGTCCTTGCCCTCCTCGTAGAGCGTGTTGAACGACTCCACCGCGCGCTTGTAGAGATGGTCGCTCTCGTGGTGCTGGACCATCATCATCGGGATGTCGTTGAGCTCCACGGTGTAGGGCAGGGTGACCAGCGGTCCGTTGGTCGTCTTGATGACGGTCGGTTCGTCGTCATAGACCCAGTCGCCGATATATTTGACGCCTGCGGCGGTGAGGTTATCCGGCGTTTCAAGGGTCTGCGTCAGGCCCGGTCCGAGCCAGCCGACCGGGCGCTTGCCGGTGAACTTCTCGATCACATCCATGCTGCGATGAATCATCGCTTTCTGATCGGGGTCCTTGTGGATCGGCCCCTGCTCATAGGCGTGTCCCATGAACTCCCAGCCGAGGTCCTTGGCCTCTTGGGCCACGCGCGGATAGTCCTCGCAGACTCGTGCATTGATCGAGAGGGTCGGTCGGATACCGAGCTTCTTGAAGAGGTCGAAGAAGCGCCAGCAGCCGACCCGCATGCCGTATTCGTGCCAGCTCCAGTTCGGCACGTCGGGCAGCAGCGGCACGCCGGTCGGCGCCGGGATCACCTGCCGCGCCATCGGCTTGGAAATGTCCCAGACCTCGTAATTGACGATGGTCCAGATGACGATGCGGTTGTTGCCGGGCAGCTTGAGCGGCGGGCGATCGACGATCGCGGAAAATTCCGTGCGCTCGCGCGGGATCATCGGCTGTGTCATTTCATCCTCCTCAGGCGCGGCGCTGTGCGGCGGGCGCGAGCGCGGCGATCAGCTCTTCGGCGGTGGCGACCTGGCCGAATGCGGTGCCGATGACGCGCAGCGCGGCCGCGTGCAACTCCGGGCCGTCCATCGTATCGACGCAGTCGGAGACGACGACGGTCGCGTAATCGCGGCAGCAGGCGGCCGTGGCGGTGGCCATGACGCAGGAATTGGTGTTGACGCCGGTGATCAGCACCGTATCGACGCCGTGCGAGCGCAGGCTGAGGTCGAGATCGGTGGCGATGAAGCAGTCGTAGCGCTTCTTGGCGTCGACGACGAAGTCGCCGGTCTCGTACACCTCCGGCATCACCTCGCACCCGGGCATGCCGATGATGTTGTGCTTGAGCACGTTCTTGCGCGGATTGTTCGGATCGGCGGCGCGGGCACGCCAGGCCGGGTTGGATGCGATCTCATCGGAGTCGCGATAGGTCGCGAGGCAATGGAAAACCGGAATGCCGGCCGCCCGCGCTTTCCTGAAGAAGGCGGCGTTGGCGGCGACGACCTTTCGGGCGGCCTCCGCATCGAGCGGCATGGTCGCGACCGCCGGGTCGAGATGACCGCGGTGCAGGTCGATGGCGATGATGCCGGGGCGCGCGTTCTCTAGACCTTTTATCATCGTCAGCCTTTAGATCAGCGGGTTCCAGGAGCGCTTCAGCAGCGCTTCCTGATCAATGCCGAATTTGTCGGCCAGCCAGTCGCAGAGGACTTCCTGGCCGATGGTGGGATTGTCATGCTGGCAGTGCTCGGCGCCGGTCTCCTCGACGCTGAGAATGCGCAAGGTCGCGTCGACGCCGTTGGCGATGGCGCTGTCATAGGTCTGCGTCGCCGCCTTGACCGTGAGCACGTCGTGGCCGCCGTGCAGCACGAGGTAGGGGCACTTCATGTTCTTGAGGTGCCCTTCGAGGGTGAAGGGCTCCATCTTCTTGTGCGCTTCGGCCATCGTCTTTACGCCCATGACCCAGCGGATGTGCATGGCGAGGCCGAAATCGTCGCCCTTGTTGCCCCACATCTCCGGCAGCGACCAGATCGCGCCGTGCGAGATGGCGGCGGCGAGGCGCGGCTCGTAGCAGGCGGCGCGCGCGGCGTAGTAGCCGCCCATGCTGGAGCCGCAGACGGCGATGCGCTTGGGATCGACGTCGTCGCGGGTCAGCAGCCAGTCGATGCACTTGCCGATCGGCACTTCGGTGTCGTGGCGGCTGACGATGCCGTGGCGGCGCAGCGTGCCGCCCTGGCCGGGGCCGTCGATCATCAGGACCGAGATGCCGCGCTGCAGGCAGCCGTGGGCCTGCATGAACCACATCTCGTCCTTGATGGAATCGAGGCCGCCCATGCAGATCAGTACGGGCAGCCTCTCGCCGGGGAAGGGGGCGCGCACGAAATAGCCGCAGATCGGCTTGCCGGGCTCGTAAGGAATGTCGACGGCGATGCCGGGCGGGTTCAGCCGGGCGAGGAATTTCTGCGAGCAGGCTTCCATCTTCTCGAAGGTCGGCAGCCGGCGCGGGTCGGTTGGCTCGAGGTGGAATTCGGCCTGCCGGTAGTAGTCGGCGGCGCGCAGGAAGCAGTTCATCGCGGTGCGGATATGCCCGGCTTTTTCCTCGTCGAGGCCGCGCTGCCAGTTGCGGTCGGCGATCCGCATCCACTCGGTGTGCCAGCTTTCCAGATCGCCGGGGATCATGCGGCTGGCGGCCTGAAACACTTCGCTGACGGCGCCGCCGCCTTCCTGCGTTTCGCCGAGCCCGCGGCGGAATTGATAGGAGAGCCAGGGGTGTTCCGGCCAGTGATGCCAGCCGAACGGCTCGTAATGGGCCGAGCGGTCCGCAGTGATCTGATCGATGGTGTCGTCGGCTGCCATGTCATTTCGCTTAAAAGAATGAATGTGGGATCGTTGAATCCGGAGCGGGACGAGTCAAGAGAAAATGAATACACTTTTGTGAATGGCTCACATTTTTGCAGCACGCTCAATTTAGATGCACTGCAAAAATTCAGTTTGTATGCGGTCTTTGAAGATGCTGCCCTTGGTGGATAGTGGCTAGCCGTCAAATAGTGTATGCACTTAGGGCTTGATGCTGCGCCGACTGCAGGTATCAATTGTGCCGGAGGCAACCAGATGTCGGACGAACCGCTCGAACGCACCGCGCGTGACACTGAACTGTCGGGAGCGATCCGCGACGGACGCAGCGCGCTCTCGGTCACCGACCGGATTCGCGAAGCGATTCTGGGCGGCGAAATCGCGACTGGCGTTCGCCTCAACGAAGTGCGCCTCAGCCAGATGATGGATGTGTCGCGTACGCCGGTGCGCGCCGCGTTACAGGCGCTCGCGGGTGAGGGGCTTCTGGACTACGTGCCCAACCGCGGTTTCCTGGTTCGCACCTTCCCGCTGTCCGAGATCGTCGATGCCTATGATATTCGCGCCCAGCTCGAAGGGCTGGCCACCCGCTTTGCGGCCGAGCGAGGCCTCACCGATCAGGATCGCGACGTCATTGAGCGGGCGCTCGCGGATGGCGATGCGCTGCTCAACAAGGGCATTTTCGAAACCGGCGACATGTCGCGCTACCGCATCATCAACGGCAATTTCCACGACACCATTCTCGGCGCCGCCAAGAACCGCATGCTTGGCGAGATGATCCGCATCTGCCACCACGTGCCGGTGTCGTCGAACCGCAACATCGTCGCCTTCGAGCATCGTAACGTTCGCCGTCGCCACGACGACCATCACCGCATCTACGAAGCCATCCTTTCTCGGGAGACGCATCGCGCCGAGGCCTTGATGCGCGAGCATATTGCCGGCATCAAATCATCTCTGGTGAATTCGCTGACCCGTCAGGAGGCACATGTTATGGTCACTCCGGCAGGCGCTCGATAAACAGCAGAGATGTGATCATCGTTGTGGTCGCCGAAACAGTCGAACGGTCGTGCGAATATATGTCTGAAGGGCCTGAAAACGACCGAAAATGGATTTCAAGGAATCGCCATTTCTTCATCGCACCCATGATGGAGGGGGTGGCGCCCACGCGGACAAATCAATAAACACAGTACTTACCGGCGCGATTCCCGGCGCCGTCTTACCGATTTCATTTCTGGCCGCCGCGTTTGGCTCGACGACGTCCGTTTGCCGCCTCGGTTTTCGAATGTGCTGTCCCTCGAGGCGTGTGGCGGTCGACTATCCCTAATGCATTGCCATGCTGTGTCTTGTGGGAGAGGCGCGTGAGCATGGGTGGTTATTCTCACTCAGTGACCGTCTTCGGCTCAAGGAATGACTCAAGGCCGTATACGCCGAACTCCCGGCCAACCCCGGATTGCTTGACGCCGCCGAAGGGCGCGCGAAGCTCCGGCACGATCCGGTTGATGAGCACCGAACCCGCCCGAAGCTGTTTGGCCAGACGTCGGGCTCGAAACAGATCTCTTGAAAAGACGTAAGCTTGCAGACCGTACTTTGAATCGTTGGCTATCGTGATTGCTTCCTGGTCGTCACGATAAGGGATGATCGAGAGGACAGGGCCGAATATTTCTTCTCGGGCTATGTCCATGTCATTTCTGACTTCCGCAAATACGGTCGGCTTGACAAAATAGCCGCGCTCAACCCCGTTCGGTCGACCTGGGCCACCAGCGAGCAGGGCCGCACCCTGTTCAATCCCTTTAGTGATGAAGTGTTGGACGCGCTCGTATTGTGCGGCGCTCGCCAATGGCCCGAGGACCGTGGCAGGATCGGATGCATTTCCGACCGTAAGGCCCGCGACCACTGATCGAACCAGCGCGGTCGCTTCATCCATGCGGTGCCGTGGCACCAGGATGCGGCTCCCGGCGATGCAGGCCTGGCCGTTGTTCTGGAAGCCGCCGTTTAAGGCCAACGGGACGGCCGTGGCAAAATCAGCGTCGTCGAGGATGATCGATGCGGATTTTCCGGACAGCGACAGGCTGACACGCTTCATCGTATCGACCGCCGCACGGGCGATGATCTTGCCGGTTGCCGTGGAGCCGGTGAAGGAAATGCGGGCAACATCTGGATTGACGGAGAGTTCGTCGCCGACGTCATGGCCGCGGCCATTGACGATATTGAAAAAGCCGGCAGGGAGATCGGCGTTGTGCAGGGCCTCAGCCACAACTTGCGTCTGCAGGCCGCTCAATTCGCTCGGCTTGATCACAGAGGCGCATCCAGCGGCGATCGCCGACGCAAGCTTGCTGCAGATCGTGCCAGCGGCAGCGTTCCATGGTGCAATCAGCGCGGAGACGCCGACGGGCTCCAGTAGCACAGTGGCATCGCCAATCTTGCGGCTGAAGTCGTAATCGGCCAATGCTTCCGCTGAAATGCCGAAGCAATCCGACGCATAGCGGCTGATCCAGCGGGCGCGGCTCGTTGGCGCCCCATACTCCTCAATCGTCGCGTCGCGGATATCGTTGGAGCGGCGCAGGACGGCCTCCTTGAGGCTCGTCAGCATATCCAGGCGTTCGGCTTTTGAGCTCCGCGATAGGGTTGCTTGCGCTCGGCAAGCTGCCGTGATCGCGCTCTTGGCATCTGCCCGGCTGCCAAGCCGCAGCGTTCCGATTCTTGCCTCGGTTGTGGGATTGATAATATCGAGCGTTTCCGTCCCCGTCACCGAAACGAAACCACCGTCGATATAGGCTGTGTCGATCGAATGCATCTGCTTGCTCCCTTATTTGCCGGCAGCGGCGCGTTCGATGACCGTCGCCACGACATCGGGATGCGAGACCATCGTGACGTGCGATCCTCCCTTGATCACGACCACCGCTTTGGCCCGAGCTCGCTCGGCCATGAAAGCACTGGCCTGCGGTGGGATGTTCTTGTCCTTGTCGCCGTAGACGAACCAGGACGGGGTGTTTTTCCAGGCTGGCGCGCCCGCGGGTTCATTCAGCGCAACATCGGTGATTGGTCTCTGCGTGGCCGCCATCAATGCGGCTTGGGCTTGCGGCACGTCGGCGGCGAACTGATCGCGAAACTTGTCGGGCTGGATCGACAGATCCGCGCCGCCACCGGTGAGGGCGACGGGCGGAGCAAGTGTCGGCCCCAAGGTGCTGCCGGGAAACTGACCCGCGAGGCCGGCAGCAGTTTCGCCGGCATCCGGCGCGAAGGCGCTGACATACACGAGGGCCTTGACGTTGCCGTGGCCATTGGCGGCATTGCTGATCACCGTGCCGCCGTAGGAATGGCCGACCAGGACGACGGGCGACTTGATGCCTGAGAGCACGTCGCTGATATAACCGGCGTCGCCCTTCACGCTGCGCAACGGATTCGCGGCCGCCACCACCGGGTAGCCGTCTTTCTCTAGAATTGTGATGACGCCGTCCCAACTCGACGAGTCGGCGAAGGCGCCGTGCACGAGAACGATGGTCGGCTTTGACAAAGCCGTTTCGGAACTCGCGGAGACCGCGGTACCGGCAAGGATCAGGGCGGCAAGAATTGTTCTCATGTCATTGTCTCCTTTTTGAGTGTGGATCGTTTGAATCTCTGATTGATGGGGTTCGTCCTTCACGGCGCCCATCGTGTGAATACGAAGTCGTGGTTCTTGACGTTGGCTTCGTGGCAGGCCCAGCACGTTTCGTGCTGGGCTTTGTCGACGGGTTTGCCGTTGACGAAGCGGCCGAAGCCCCAGCCGCCCGTTGCTGCGTACTTCCTGGAGTCCTTGACCATGATCTGCACTGTGGTCGGGGTGCCCGGTACGGAGGCGGGTGCGAACTCGGGCGACTGGACGTGCTTCCAGGCGAGCTTGGCCCACACCGCGCCGTCCGGAAACGGAAGGGTGCCTTCGCGGTAGGCATTGATGGCGATCGGATTGCCGAGTACCGCGCGCAATTCATTGAGCGGGTCGGCTTCCAGAGCTGGAGCCACGAACTCCCATTGCCGGTAGCTTTGCGGAAGCGTAACGCCGTAAATGGGCGATGCCGCGGGCGGTGGGCCGTCGGCAGTCGCCGCCATCACCAGGAGGGGGAGCGTGGCGATGGCGGCGCCCGACAGGGCGAGGGCTGAAGTCTTCATGCCCCTGCCGCTGTGTTGCTAGAGGTGTTCGGCATCGATGACCGCCTGGGCGAAGTCGTGCGGCGCTTCCTGCGGAAGGTTGTGGCCGACACCGCCCTTGATCAGCCGATGCGCATACTTGCCGGAGAACTTCTTGGCATACGTGCTCGGATCGGGATGCGGCGCCCCATTGGCGTCGCCTTCCATTGTGATGGTGGGAACCGTGATCACCGGCGCCGCAGCGAGTTTCTTCTCCAGTCCGTCATACTGCTCCTCGCCGTCGGCGAGACCGAGACGCCAGCGATAATTATGGATGCTGATCGCTACGTGATCCGGATTGGCGAAAGCCGCCGCCGAGCGCGCGAAGGTGGCGTCGTCGAACGCCCACTTCGGCGAAGCGAGTTGCCAGATGAGTTTTGCAAAATCGTCGCGATATTTATCGTAGCCGGCGCGGCCGCGTTCGGTGGCGAAATAGAACTGATACCACCATTGCAGTTCGGCCTTCGGCGGTAACGGCGCCTCGTTGGCTTTCTGGCTGCCGATGAGGTAGCCGCTGACTGAGACCATCGCTTTGACGCGTTCGGGCCAGAGCGCGGCAACGATGTTGGCGGTACGCGCGCCCCAATCGTAACCGGCGACGGTTGCCCGCTCGATCTTGAGCGCATCCATCAGCGTGATGACATCGACGCCGAGCGCGGCTTGCTGGCCGTTGCGCATGGTCGTCTCCGACAGGAAACGCGTCGTGCCATAGCCGCGCAAATAGGGGACGAAGACTCGGTAGCCGGCGGATGCGAGCAACGGCGCGACATCGACGAAGCTGTGAATGTCGTATGGCCAGCCATGGAGCAGAACGACGACAGGACCGTTGGCGGGACCGTCTTCGGCGTAGCCGACCCGAAGCGGACCGGCATCGATCGTCTTGAGCGATCGGAACGTCGTATGCGCGCTCGACGGAAGGACGGCAGGCTTTGGCGGTTCGGCGGCGCTTGCCGCGGCTAAGTTGATCTGGCTGGCGGCGAGGCCGAGCGCCGTGGCGCCGAGAATGCGGCGGCGGAAAAGATCGATTTGGTCATGCATGAGCTGTCTCCTAAACCAGGTTGATTTCGACGTTGATGTTGCCGTTCGTTGCCTTGGAGTACGGGCACGTCCGATGCGCCGCCTCGATCAAGGTGTGGGCGACGTGCCGCTCTAGGCCGGGTAGGCTGACGTTCAGACGCGCTTGCAGCAGGTACGCGTCGCCAGTCATGCCGAGGTCGATTTCCGCATCGATCGCGGTGCCATCGGGCAGGGCGATCTGCTGCCGGCGGGCTTCGATTGCCATGGCGCCGATGAAACAGGCCGACCATCCGGCCGCGAAGAGCTGCTCCGGATTTGTGCCGCTGCCGGAATTGCCGGGCGGAGACAGCTTGATATCGAGGCGGCTATCAGAACTGCGCGAGGCGCCGTTGCGGCCGCCGGTGGTGTAGGTGACGGCAGTGTAGAGAACTTTTTCGATCTGGTTCATTTCTCTTCCTTTGTTGTCCGAAGTGACACGAGGGGCTCAATTCCTTCGCAGTCGATCACCCGAAGGTGAAAACGAAGGCTTCGACGCCGGGCTCAGTGAAGCGGATCTCGAATCTGCGCTCTCTCACCGGGCCCGCCTGGCGAACGAGTTGATAAAGTCGCGTCTCGGTGATGGTGCCCTGGCCAGCCGCGTCGATATCCGTTCCGTGGCTGTCGCCCGGCGGTTCGCCATCGATCGTCACCTTGAACGCGATAGGTTTGCCTGAAGGAGCGGCGCCGAGTACGAGGTGCAGATCGCGGGCGCGGAAGCGGTAAACGATGCCGCCGCCGGCTTGGTCGAGCACCGCGCGTTCAGCACCGACCGTCCAGCGGCCGGCAAGCGCCCACTGATTGGCGCCCAGAGTGCCGAAGGAATATTCGTGAGATAAATCTTTAGCCATGCGCTGCGGAGAAGCGAGGTTCGCGGCTTTTCCGTATCCGATGTAGCTCTCCGGAGAGTGGAGGTTGGCCAGGTCGGGCGCGGCCTCGGCCCCCACGGTGTGCGGCGCCACTGTCGCATCGTCGTCGGTGGAGCGACCGGCTTCGGCGAGCAGCGCCTTGATGGCATTCTCCGTTCCGGCGTAGTCGCCTTCACCGAAGTGCCTGTGACGGACGCGTCCCTCGGCGTCGATCAGGTAGAAGGCGGGCCAGTACTGATTGCCAAAATCGCGCCAGATCCTGAAGTCGCTATCGATGGCGACTGGGTAGTCGACCCCAAGGTTGGCAATTGCTTTGCCGACGTTGTCGAGACGCTTCTCGAAGGCGAACTCTGGCGTGTGCACGCCGATGACGACGAGACCGCGGTCACGGTACTTCGTCGTCCAGGCGTTGACGTAAGGGACGGTGCGAATGCAGTTGATGCAGGAGTAGGTCCAGAAGGTCACCAGGACGATGTGGCCGCGTAGCGCGTCTCTTGTGAGGGGAGGCGAATTCAGCCATTGCCCGTTGGCACCTAGGGAGGCGAGGAGCGCTGAGTTGAGCGTCGGCACGGCGGCGTTGGCGACGCCGTCGTCTGTCGCGGCGGCCGCGTCGATCAGCGCCTGCTCCAGACTGTTGGTGTTAGCGCTGGAAAGGCGCGTAAGGACCTGGGTGTCTACGCCGAAGGCGATCGCAGCGACGGCAACGAGAACGGTCACGCCGAGGCCGCGGCGCAACCACTCAAGGACGGCCGTGGATGCATTGAGCCGAGCCAGGCCGAGCCTGCCAAGGTACAAGGCTCCGGCCAGCGATGTCACGGCGCCGGCCGCATAGGCCAACAGCAGCAAGGTGGTTTCGAAGCTAACGCCATGCAGGGCGGCGCCCGACAGGATCAATCCAAGAATGGGTCCGGCGCAGGGCGCCCAGACAAGGCCGGTGGCGACGCCATACAGCACCGAACCTCCCGACCTTGAGATGATAGTATGCTCACCGGCGTACTTCGCCAGCGACAGCCCGGCCTTCACAAAAGGAGCCGCCAAGACGTTGGCGAGGTTTGGCAGGAGCAGCGCCAGACCAGAGAGGCCGAGCAGGGCAAGTGCAAGGTATCGACCGATCGTGTTCGCTTGTGCCGCCCAATAGCCGCCAACAGCGGCGAGTGAACCGACGATCGCGAAGCTTGCGGCCATGCCGGCAAGCATCGGTACAGCCCGGTTTGGCGCTGGCCGCTCGGCTTGGGCGAAAACGAATGGTAGCACCGGCAGGATGCACGGGCTGAGGATCGTCAGAACTCCGCCCAAATAGACAACGATCAAGAGAGTCATCGCGATTTCCTCGGCATGAGGCGGCCAGAATCTGACTGCCTCGTTCTCGTGCCGAAGACGCTAGGTCCGCCCGACGAGGGGAGGCCAATGAGGCGTCGCGAGGTTTTGTTTGAAATCGTGAGGCGGGTCGCCCAACGATAGAGTTCCACCAGCGCTTCGCGTGGGGCGAGTTGCAACCCGCATCCACGTGTGGCAACAGCGTGCCGCACAAAGGCCCTCGGAAACGCGGGTTTTCGTGGCTAATTTTCGGTCGTTCGGCCTGGCAAAAAGCGAAGCGGCGCGATGCGCATGGCGGATGAAAAGAGCCATCGGACAGGTGAGCCGGTCGCGTTCGGCCCTTTCGTCCTGCACGCCGATAAGCGTCTGCTGGAATGTGGCGGGTCGCCAGTGCAGCTTGGCGGCCGGGCACTCGATATCCTGATCGCTCTGACGACCAACCCCGGCGAGGTCATCACCAAGCGTGACCTGATGGCGCGCGTTTGGCCTGATCTGACGGTCGATGAGAGCAATTTGCGCTTTCAGATGACCGCGCTACGGAAGGCACTCGGCGAAACGCAGTCCGGGGAACGCTACATCACGACCGTTTCCGGTCGCGGATATTGCTTCGTCGCGCATGTTTCGGCCACCGGCTCGGCGGCCGTGCAGGAAATCGTCTCCACTGAAAGCAGCCGCTTGCCGCTGCGTCTTAAGCGTATGGTCGGCCGCGACAGCGCTATTACTGAGATCACCTCGCGTCTTAAAGGCAACCGTTTCGTATCTGTTGTCGGCCCGGGAGGAATTGGCAAGACGACCGTCGCTGTGGCGATCGCGCATGACATGCTGGCGAACTTTCGCGGCGCGGTGCGCTTCTTCGACCTCAGTCCATTGACCAATGCGCAGCTTGCGGCCAGTGCGATCGCCTCGTCCTTCGGCCTGCTCGTCCAGAATGAAGACACTATTGGCACCCTTGTTCACTTCCTGCACGATAAGCGAATGCTGCTCGTATTCGACAGTTGCGAGCACCTAATAGAGTGGACCGCGGCGCTTGCCGAACGGATTTGTCACGAGTGTCCGGATGTTAGCATTCTTGCGACCAGCCGGGAGCCGCTACGGGCGGAGGGCGAGCAAGTCTATCGCATTGAGCCCCTCGCTTGGCCGCTCGATGAACCGGGCTTGACGGCAGCCGCTTCGCTGCAATTTCCGGCGACACAGCTCTTCGTCGAACGGGTCGCCGCCAGCGGTCATCCCTTCCAACTAAATGATGCCAACGCAGCTGTCGTCGCTGAAATTTGCCGCAAACTCGACGGCATAGCACTCGCCATCGAGCTGGCGGCTGGCAACGTGGAGGCTTACGGTCTCGACCAGACTGCGGCTCTGCTGGGCGAGCGGTTCGATCTGCCGGGGCAGGGGCGCAGGACTGCCGTCCCGCGCCATCAGACGCTCACGGCCATGCTCGATTGGAGCCACGAACTTCTAAGTGAAGTCGAGAAGAAGGTTCTCCGCCGCATCGCCATTTTCGTTGGCATGTTCACCTTGGAAGGTTACTTGGCTGTCGCATGCGGTGACGATCTTGATGCCGGCGAGACGGTGTCGTCCATCGCCGGCTTGGTCAAGAAGTCGCTGGTTGCGACCAGTGCCGGCGACGCCCCGACGTTCTATCGGTTGCTCGATACGACGCGTAGCTATGCGTTGGGAAAGCTGATCGAGAGCAAGGAGGTAGATAGCGTTGCTCGACGTCATGCTGTCTATTTTCGCGACCTCCTCGATCAACTGGAATTCAAGCGCCGCCGTACCGTGGGCCAGCGTGGATATCCGATATACGCACCTCACCTAGGCAACATACGCAGCGCGCTGGAGTGGTCGTTCGAGAATGGAAAAGATCCGCGTCTCGCCATCGAGCTGGCGATATCGGCCGGCCGAACGTTCTATAACATGTCACTATTGACGGACGCTTTTGCGTCGGCCGAACGAGCGATTGCACTGCTCGACGACACGACACTCGGCACGCAGCTGGAGATGAGCGCCCTGACGCTCGCCGGCGTGTCCGGGATGTTCACGAGAGGCAATAGCGAGACGGTTCGAGCGGCCTATATGCGATCCTTGGAGCTTGCCGAGGCCCTGGATAATCCTGTCCGTCAGTTGCGGTTGCTCGGCTGCCTCCACATTTTTCATGAGAGGATTGGCGATTACCGCGGCGCGCTTTCCTTCGCTCTCCGCAGTGAAGGTGTCGCGAGGGAAATCCGCGACCCGGCCGCTGTGTCTGCAGCTCGATCTCTTGTCGGGATCGGACACCATTTGGTGGGCGATCAGGCGGCCGCCAGAACGCATCTCGAAGCGGCGCTGGCTTTGCCGAGCGTGTCGGACCAAATCTACGATAATCACTTCGGCTTCTATCACGAAAATCGAGCTCGCATCGCACTGGCTAGGACCCTCTGGCTCCAGGGTTTCGCCGATCAGGCACAGAACCTCGCGCGCTCGACGGTCGAGGAAGCTGAGAGCCTCGATCATCCCGTTTCGCTCTGCATTGCCCTGATCTGGGCTGTTTCAGTGTCGCTGTGGAGCGAGGACTTCGATAGTACGGAAGATTACATAGAACAATTCATCGCGCACGCCGACAAGCATTCTTTGAAGCCCTACCTTGCGGTTGGACAGGGCGTTCGGGGCCAGCTTCTGATCAAGCGCAATCAAGCCGATAAAGGTATAGGACTCATCACCACAGCGATGCAGTCCTTGGATACAGCGCGCTATGCGTTGCTGAATACGACCTTCAATGAGACGCTGGCCGAAGGGTTGGCCGCGATGGGCAAACAAGACGATGCGCTTTCCAAAATTGATGCGGCGGTCTTGCAGGTCGAGCGCGGCGGCGACATGTACCATATGCCGGAGTTGCTTCGCATCAAGGCCGAGATCCTCGCATCGCGCGACGGCGCGGCCTACGAAGCCGAGGCGTATTTTTCCCGTTCGATCGCGCTGGCTCGCGAACAGTCCTCCCTTGGCTGGGAGTTGCGGAGCAGCATCGGGCTGGCTCTCTTGCGTTCAAAGCAGAATGCAGACGCGCTAGAGGTCTTGGCGCCGGTCTTGGAGCGCTTCAGCGAAGGATTCAACACCGGCAACCTTAAGACCGCGCGCAGAATCCTCGACGGATTGTCCGCGTAAGCAACGCTCACATGCTCTCTCGCAAAAGCTCACATCTCCTAACTTGGGTTGCAGGGCGTCGCTCTGCATTGTCGCGGCAGCCGACCCGGCTCGCGGGCGGCATTGAACAGCCGCCGCTGACGGCTACCTCAGGAGAGATAATATGACGATGTTGAAAACCCTCGCCACGGCATGTGCTTTTGTAGTTTGCCTCGGAGGGGCCGCATTCGCTTCCGATGCGAGCGAGGTCGGCAACCCCGGGATGTTACTTTACAGCAATGGAATGGTGATTTCGGTTGCGCCCGGCTCCAAGATGCACAAGATGATCATGGAGCATGCCACCTTGTACAATGGCATGATCTACGCCAGCGCCGGTCGCGTCTACACGATCAAGAACGCGAAAATGCCGAACGGCAAGATGCTGTTCGATCTTCTTTCGCCCGGCAATCCGAACTATGAGCCGGATTTCAATCGCTGATCCATGCCGGCTAACGGGAGGAGGGCTTCAGCCTCCTCCCGCCTAGCTGATGCGATGTGCCATGTCCGCGGCCTCGTCGCAGGCGATGTTATTGCAATCCGCGCCTACATGGTGGCACCGATCTGCCAGGGCACGAATTCGAGGTCGCCATAGCCGAGGTTTTCCGACTTGCTGTGCTCGCCGGAGGCGACCTTGAGCACCTTGTCGAAGATTTCCCGGCCCTTCTGCTCCAGCGACACGCCGTCGAGGACATCGCCGCAGTTGATGTCCATGTCCTCGGTCATCGTCTCGTAGACATAATGATTGGTGGCGAGCTTGATCGACGGCGTCGGCTTGCAGCCGAATGCCGAGCCGCGCCCCGTGGTAAAGCACATCACGTTGCAGCCGCCGGCGACCTGGCCGGTGGCGCCGACCGGATCATAGCCCGGCGTATCCATAAAAACGAAGCCGCGCTCGGTGATCGGCTCAGCATATTCATAGACGGCGCGCAAGGTGCTCGAGCCGCCCTTAGCGGCGGCGCCGAGCGACTTCTCCAGAATCGTGGTGAGCCCGCCCGCCTTGTTGCCGGGCGAGGGGTTGTTGTTCATCTCGCCGCGATTGCGGGTCGTATAATCTTCCCACCAGCGAATGCGCTCGACCAGCTTCTCGCCGACCTTGGTATTGAGCGCGCGTCGCGTCAGGAGATGTTCGGCGCCATAGATCTCAGGCGTTTCGGCGAGCACACCGGTGCCGCCATGCCTGGCAAGAAGATCGACCGCCTTGCCGAGCGCCGGATTGGCGGTGATGCCTGAATAGCCGTCCGAACCGCCGCATTGCAGCGCCAGCACGATCTCCGAGGCCGGCCGCGTCTCGCGCCTGGCCTTTGCGGCCGCCGGCAGCATCGCCTTGATGCGCTCGACGCCTTCGGCCACGGTCTTGCGCGTGCCGCCGACCGCCTGGATGGTCATGGTCTGGAAGTGGTCGCCTTCGACAAGGTGTCCCTCGCTCTTCATCCGCTCGATCTGGAATGCCTCGCAGCCGAGCCCCACCATCAGCGCCGCGCCGAGATTGGGATGAGCGGCGTAGCCCCATTGCGTCCGTTGCAGCACGTCGTAGCCTTCGCCGCGCGGAGCCATCCCACAGCCGGTGCCATGAACGAAGGGCACGACGCCATCGATCTCCGGATAGCCGTCGAGCAGGCCCGAGCGGTTGACGGCCTCGGCGATGAATTTGGCGACGCTGGCCGAGCAGTTCACCGAGGT
>JAHCKF010000299.1 GCA_026125925.1 Pseudolabrys sp. | reverse complement strand
GTGCGCGAGAATACCGAGGGCGAGTACTCCGCCATCGGCGGCCGCATGTTCCCCGGCACCGATCGTGAGGTCGTGGTGCAGGAGACGGTGATGAGCCGCACCGGTGTCGATCGCGTGCTCAAATTCGCCTTCGAACTCGCCCAATCGACGCCGAAGAAGCATCTCACCTCAGCGACCAAATCAAACGGCATCGCCATCACCATGCCGTACTGGGACGAGCGGGTGAAGGAGATGGCGAAGAACTATCCGGATGTGAAGTGGAATCAGTTCCACATCGACATCCTCACCGCGCGCTTTGTCATGAACCCGGACTGGTTCAATGTCGTCGTCGCCTCGAATTTGTTCGGCGACATTCTCTCTGACCTGGGCCCGGCCTGCACCGGCACCATCGGCATCGCGCCGTCCGGCAACATCAATCCGGAGCGCAAATATCCGTCGGTGTTCGAACCTGTGCACGGCTCGGCGCCGGATATCTACGGGCAGGGCATCGCCAACCCGATCGGCCAGATCTGGTCGGGCGCGATGATGCTCGATCACCTCGGCGAGCACGAGGCGTCGAAGGCCATCGTCAAGGCGATCGAGACCGTGCTGGCGCAGGACAAATTGCGCACCCGCGATCTGAAGGGTCCGGCGAGCACGAGCGAGTGCGGCAAGGCGATCGCCGACGCGCTGGCCTAGCGCGCCTACCAGCCGGAAGCAGGCGTCAGCCTGCGTCTACCAACCGAGCCGCAGGCCGCCCATGCCGGCGAGGCTCTGCGCGTGGCTCGACAACTGGCTGTTGACGCTGGCGAACAGCGACGCGCGCGGGTTCAGCGCGTAGCTGCCGCCGCCCTCGAGCCGCAGCGCGTTGGCGTCGGCGCTGGCGCCTTCGGTGGTGAAGCTGCCGCCGGTGATGTTGATGAAGCTCGCCGTGATGCTGCGGGTGGTGTCGAACTCATGTACCCATGACACGCGCGCGAAGGGCGACAACGTCGTGCCGTTGTCGAAGGTGAAGCGCCCATCGACCTGCAAACCGAGGAAGCCCGGGAAAGACGATACCCGGTTCGATTGATAGGTCAGGCCGAGAATGCCGGGTGCGCCGGTGCTCGTCGTCGAGGTTTCGCTGTAGCCCTGCTGCCAAAGCGTCGTCGGTGCAATCGCGGCGAACGGCGTCAGCGTGATGTCCTTCACCATGGTGCGCCAGCCGAGCTCGAGCCGGCCGCCGAACTGGTCGCTGTCGAAGCTGCCTTTGGCCTGTTCGGTGATGCCGATGCCGCTGATGGTGCGGTCGGTGTCGTTGCTGGCGTGGGCGTAGTGCAGCGCGCCGGCGAGGTAGGCGGCGCCAAAGGTCTTCAGCGCGTAGAGACCGACATGGCCGGCATCCGCGTGGCCGCTGGTCGAGAGCGACGATACGGAAAAGCGCGAATTGCTGGCGCCGACGGCCGCACCGATCAGCAGGTCCGGCGCGATCTGGCGATCGACGCCGAACAGGCCGCCGGCGGCGTCGGTGCGTTGATCAGCGGTGCCCCACTGGCCGTCGATCGAGCGCGTGGCGCCGAAGCCGGACCCCCAGACACGCCAGCGCCCTTCGCTCGGCTGCATGGCCCCGAAAGCATCGGCACCGCGCCGGTTGGCGAAATTGCTCTGTCCGGCCGGCGCATAGCCCAGGCCACCGAATGTCACGCCCGGTGCGCCGCCGCTACCGCTCAGCCAGGCCATCGCCTGTTGCAGCATGGCGACGCTGAACAGGTCGCCGACGATGAAGGCCGCATCCTGGCTGGCCGCGGTGCCGGCGCCGGAGAGTTGATCGAGCACACTCAGCGAGCCGCTATTGAGCAGGTTGAGGTAGAACTGGCCGATCGTGCTCGCCGGATCGAGGCCCGGCGAGTAGCCGCGCTCGAGCACGTTGCCGACCGCGGTCTGGTTCGGGGTCGAGCCGGGCACGCCGCCGAACGGCAGGCGGTCGAGCTGGATCGCCAGGCTGGTGTAGTTGTTCGGGTCGGCGGTGTCGTAGATCGGGGTTGCGGTGAAGAACGCCGACGACGTGGTGAACGTGTCAAAGCGGGTGGTGATGGTGTTGCCGAGCACGCCGACGCCATAGACGGTCAGTCCGGCGGCAGTGCCCGACGTCGTGGAGTTCTGATAGAACTGGCCGGGCTGCAGCATCACCTTCAACGTGCCGCCCGCGGTGATGGCGTCGGCCGAGAGATTGTCGATCAGTCCCGTGTTGTCCATGCGCAGCGCCAGCGTGCCGCTCGCGGTCTGCACGAAGGCGTTGCCGGCGCCGGTGCCGCCTTGGTTTGCAATCAGAAAGGTCGGGTAGCCGATTAGTGGCGTGCCGGGGTCGGTGACTGCGATCAATCCGGAATTGGTGACCGTATTGCCGGCGCCATCGATGCTGATGTAGCCGTCGAGGGTGCCGCCGACGAGGTTATTGATCCTGTTATCGTTGGCGCTGCAGCCGCAGGTCTGGACGCTGAAGGAGCCGTTGATCGCCGAGATCGTGCCGCTGTTGTTGAGCGTGTTGTTGACGCCGGTGAATTCGACGCCGCCGCTGAAGCTGTCGACGAGAATGTTGCCCGTATTGCTGATCAGGTTGCCGTCGCGCGCCTGAATGCCAAAGCCACCTCGACCGACGACGATGCGGCCGCTGTTGAGAATATTGTGATTGTCGGTGACGATGATGCCGATGCCGAAGTCACCAACTGTTACGGTGCCGCTATTGGTGATGGATGGCGTCGACGGCAGAGTCGTATTGGCGTCTGCGGCAATGCCGCTGCCGCCTTGGCCGACGGTGATGCTGCCGGAATTGACGATCGTGCTGTTGAGGAGCGTGGCAATGCCGTAGCTGCCGAAACCGTCACCGATTGTGATCGAGCCGGCATTGACGATGGTGTTGTCGTTGCCGGCGCTTATCCCCGCGCCGTTCGCGCCGGCGGTCATCACGCTGTTGTTGGTGATGGTGTTGCCGTCGTTCACCACGATGCCGGCAGCGGAGTCGCCGGCTGCGATCGAACCATTGTTGACGATGACGTTGGCGTTGTTGAGCTCGATCGCAGCGAAGCCGTTATCGACCACGGTCGTGCCGGGTTGCACGGTGATGGTGAAGCCATTGCCGGCCGGGCCGCTGTAGCCGTTGGTGCCTGGCGGCGCGCAGACGATAGCCGAGCCGGTCAGCACGCAGTCGGCGCGGGCGGGCGAGGGCGAGACCAGCATTATGGCGATCGCAACACCCGCGACGGCCAGCCAACCGGCTGCGCCATCCCGACCGAGGACCAGCGCTTTACGCAACATGACGCCTTGAAGCCCCTGTACCCGGCCGTCAGGCCGCCCACGGCAAGGCTTCTAGCATGGGGATTTGAGTACCGGTAGCGCTCCGGTTGCAAAGCCATGTTTATTCCCAACGGGGTGGACTTTCGCCCGGCAAAAGCGTGGATGGCCTGCGCGGCGGGTTGCCGCCGAATTGTGCT
Organism: Pseudolabrys sp.; assembly: GCA_026125925.1. Next base: position 1,213 of record JAHCKF010000299.1, on the reverse strand, counting down.
CGGCTCGTAGTTTTCGTATTCGCTTCCTGACATGTCTTCTTTTCACGCCACCCTTATCGGCTTTTCCGCGATCCTGATGTGGTCGCTGCTGGCGCTGTTGACGGTCGCCTCGGGCACGGTGCCGGCCTTCCAGCTCGCGGCAATGACCTTCGCTATCGGCGGCGTGATCGGCGCGGCCTGGGTGACCTGGAGCGGCTCCTGGGGCGCGCTGCGGCAGAGCCCCAAGGCCTGGGCGCTCGGCGTCGGCGGCCTGTTCGGCTATCACGCGCTCTATTTCCTGTCGCTGCGCCTGGCGCCGCCGGCTGAGGCGGGGCTGGTGAACTACCTGTGGCCGCTGTTGATTGTGCTGTTCTCCGGGCTGCTGCCGGGCGAGCGGCTGCGCTGGTATTCGGTCGCCGGCGCATTCATCGGCTTTATGGGCACGGCGGTGCTGTTCATCGGCAAGGGCTTCGCGCTGACGCCCGGCGCCGGCGCCGGTTATCTCGCGGCCTTCATGGCCGCTTTCGTCTGGTCCGGCTATTCGGTGTTGTCGCGCCGCTTCGCCGCCGTGCCGACGGCGGTGGTCGCCGGCTATTGTCTCGTTACCGCGGTGCTGGCGGCGCTCTGCCATCTCGCCTTCGAGACCACGGTGTGGCCACAGGACGCCGAGCAGTGGGAGGCGGTCATCGCGCTCGGCGTCGGTCCGGTCGGCGCCGCGTTCTATGCCTGGGACATCGGCGTCAAGCGCGGCGACATCCGCCTGCTCGGTGTCAGCTCCTATGCCGCGCCGGTGCTATCGACCGCATTTCTCGTGCTCGCCGGTTTCGCCGAAGCGCGCATCACGCTGGCGCTCGCGGCGCTGCTGATTGCCGGCGGCGGCCTGCTCGCCGCAACGGATATGCTGCGGAGGAAGTGAAGACCGTCATCCTGAGGTGCGAGCGCGCAGCGCGAGCCTCGAAGGATGGCGGGCTATGATTCCCGGGCCGTCGCCCTTCGAGGCTCGCACGCATCCGCGTGCTCGCACCTCAGGGTGACGGGTGGCGACTACGGCTTCCAATCCGCCGGTGCGAGCTCGAAGCCCTCGAACTGAAAGCCCGGCGCCACGGTGCAGCCGACCAAAGTCCAGTCGCCGAGCGACTGCGCGGCCTGCCAGGCGCGCGCCGGCACCGTGACCTGCGGCACCTCGTCGTTATGGATGTCGCCGCCGAGCCGGATGATTTCTTCCTTGGAGCCG
>JAHCKF010000298.1 GCA_026125925.1 Pseudolabrys sp. | reverse complement strand
CGCGCCATGACGATGTCCGAAGGCGAATTGGCGATTGCTGAAGCCCGCTTCGTTCGCAAGCAGACGCTGGAACAGCAGCCGCCGCCTGCGTCGATGGCCGGCCCGATCGGATGGGTGCGCGAGAACCTGTTTTCGTCGCCGTTCAATATCGTGCTCACGATTCTCATCGTGCTGCTGGCGCTCTGGGTCATTCCCGACCTGCTGCGGTTCGTGTTCTTTGACGCCGTGTGGACCGGCACCGACCGCAATGCCTGTCTGGAAAGCGTGCAGAACCGCCCCATCGGCGCCTGTTGGCCGTTCGTCTGGGAGCGCCTGCCGTATTTCATCTATGGTTCGTACCCGATCCCCGAGCGCTGGCGCGTCGATGTCTTCTTCGTGCTGCTCGCCGTCGGCGTGACCTGGCTGCTGTGGCTCAACGCGCCGCGCCGCAGCCTCGGCGTGTTCTACAGCTTCGTCGTATTGCCGATCCTGTCCTACATCCTGCTGAGCGGTATGCCGTCGATCGGCCTGCCGGTCGTCGATACCGTGCTGTGGGGCGGCGTCCTCGTCACGATCGTCGTGGCCTCCGTCGGCATCGCCTGTTCGCTGCCGATCGGCATTCTGCTCGCGCTCGGCCGGCGTTCGGACATGCCGACGGTCAAGCTGTTTTCGGTGCTGTTCATCGAGTTCGTCCGCGGCGTGCCGTTGATCACGGTGTTGTTCATGGCCAGCGTGATGCTGCCGCTGTTCGTGCCGGAGGAGTTGTCGCCCAACAAGCTGCTGCGCGCGCTGATCGGTATCGCGCTGTTCGCCTCGGCCTATATGGCGGAGGTGGTGCGCGCCGGCCTGGCCGCGATCCCGAAAGGGCAATTCGAGGGCGCGATGGCGGTCGGGCTCGGCTATTGGCAGATGATGCGGCTGATCGTTCTGCCGCAGGCGCTCAAGATCACCATTCCGAACATCGTCAATACCTTCATCGGCATGTTCAAAGACACGTCGCTGGTGTTCATCGTCGGGATTTTCGATCTGCTGCGCACCATCGAGGTGTCGCGCATCGATCCGAAATGGGCGACGCCGGTGACATCGACCACCGGTTATCTGGTGGCGGCGATATTCTACCTCGTCTTCTGCTACGGCATGTCGCGCTATGCGCGGATGACTGAGGCGCGCCTCAGCAAGGCGACCAGACGGTAGGAAAGTTGCGGGCACGGCGGCGAGGGGCCGCCGCGCCAAGCAAGGACGAGTGCAGAACTGAAGCGAAGAGAGGGGTCGCTATGGCCGATACTGCGGTGAAGATCAAACCGACGCGACTCAACAATCCGGTTGCCGTCGAAATCCGCAACATGAACAAATGGTACGGCGACTTCCACGTGTTGCGCGACATCAACCTGCGCGTCACCGGCGGCGAACGCATCGTCATCTGCGGACCGTCCGGCTCCGGCAAATCGACCATGATCCGCTGCATCAACCGTCTCGAGGAGTTCCAGAAGGGTCAGGTCGTCGTCGACGGCGTCGAGCTGACCGACGATCTGAAGAAGATCGACGAGGTGCGCCGCGAGGTCGGCATGGTGTTCCAGCATTTCAATCTGTTTCCGCACCTCACCATTCTCGAGAACTGCACGCTGGCGCCGATCTGGGTGCGCAAGATGCCCAAGCGCGAGGCGGAAGAGATCGCCATGCACTATCTCACGCGCGTGAAGATTCCCGAGCAGGCGAACAAGTATCCGGGGCAACTCTCCGGCGGCCAGCAGCAGCGCGTCGCCATCGCCCGCGCGCTTTGCATGAACCCGAAGATCATGCTGTTCGACGAGCCGACCTCGGCGCTCGATCCGGAAATGGTCAAGGAAGTGCTCGACACCATGGTCTCACTCGCCGAGGAAGGCATGACCATGCTGTGCGTGACCCACGAAATGGGCTTCGCGCGCCAGGTCGCCAACCGCGTCATCTTCATGGACGCCGGCCAGATCGTCGAGATGAACACGCCGGACGAGTTCTTCAGCCATCCGCAGCACGAGCGGACCAAGCTGTTCCTCAGCCAGATCCTGCACTAACTCAGGCGGCGGTCGCCGCTTCGCCCTCGAACAGCCGCAGCACATGGGCGCGGATGTCGGCCGGCCATTCCGCCATGTGCGTTTCCATGTCGGCGATCTTGCCGGCGAACAGCGCGCGCGAGGCTTCCTCGAAGCCGGGCAGGTTGCCGGCCATGGCCGACATGAAACGATAAGTGCGTTCCTGAAGCTGGCGCAGCACGGCGCGGTCGTCGCCGGGCGCGCGCGATGCGGTCTCGACCAGGCGCCGCAGCGTCGCCGAAGCGCCTCCGGGTTGCGCGGCGAGCCATTCCCAATGCCTTGGCAGCAGCGTGATTTCGCGGGCAACGACGCCGAGCTTCGGACGGCCGGCCGCGCGCGCCGGTTCTGCCGGACCGGCGAATTGCTTCGCCACCCGTTCGGCAATGTCGCGGTCCGAGCCGCGCAGATCGAAGTCGATCTCGCGGCCTGACTGATCGTCGAAGATAAGAATGGCGGCGTCCGGCTGCGTGCGGACGCGTTGCTTCACCGCCACGGCGACGTCGGCGTAAGGGCCGCTGGCAAGCCGCTTGGGGCCGTCAAAGGCGGTGCAGTGGAGGATCGGCGCAGTGATGGGATGAGCGTTTTTCATCCCGTCTAAATACCCGGGTAAAATAGTCTCGTCAATTCACCCGGGTAATAAAATTCAGTCCTTGGCGACCGGCAGGTCTGGCCGGCCGCCCCATTCCGACCAGGAGCCGTCATATATCGGCGGCAGCGGCTTGCCGAGGGCATCGAGGCCAAGCGCCAGGATGACGGCCGAGACGCCGGAGCCGCAGCTCGCGATGATCGGCTTGTCGAGATCGACGCCGGCCTTGTCGAACGCAGCCTTGATCTTCTCCCGTGACGCCAGCCGGCCATTCTCGACCAGTTCGGTGGAGGGCACGTTGAAAGCGCCGGGCATATGGCCGCCGCGCAGGCCGGGACGCGGCTCCGGGTCGCGCCCGGTAAAGCGCCCCGCCGGCCTTGCATCGACCACCTGGGTGCTGGTGCCGGTAAGCGCCATCGAAACGTCATCGGTGATGGCCACGGCGTTGGTCGCCATCTCGGCCCTGAAGGTCTTCGCCGCCGGTTTTACGTCGCCGGCTTCGGTCGGCCGGTTCTCGGCCTTCCAGGCCGGCATGCCGCCATCGAGGATGTAGACGTTCTTGGCGCCGAAGATGCGGAACGTCCACCAGACGCGCGGCGCGCCGCCAAGGCCAGAACCGTCATAAACGACGATGGTGTCGGTTTCGGCGATGCCGAGCTTGCCGACGGCCTCAGCGAACTGCGCCGGCCCGGGCAGCATGTGCGGCAGGTCGGTGGAGTGATCGGCGATGGCGTCGATGTCGAAGAACACCGCGCCCGGAATGTGCGCTGCCTGATATTCGGCCCTGGCGTCGCGCTTTAGCGTCGGCAGATAGAACGAGCCGTCGACGATGGCGACATTCGGCTTGCCGAGCTGGCCGGCGAGCCACTCGGTCGAGCGCAGCCATTTGCTGTGAAGATTGTCGGCCATGGGATTCCTTTGTCTGCTTCAGGCGTCAACGTGGAGCCGCCGCGAAACGTTCCGGGTCAGGCGAGCGCGATGCGGACGCGGCGGTTTTGTTTGCCCTTTTTCTCGATGCCCGTCACCGTCAGGGCGCCGATTTCTCCGACCTTGCGGACATGGGTGCCGCCGCAGGGCTGCAGATCGAGGTTATCGATCTCGATGAGGCGTACCCGGCCGGTGCCCATTGGCGGCTTGACCGACATGGATTTGATGAGACCCGGATTGGCTTCGAGTTCGGCGTCGCTGATCCAGCGGCTCGAAACCACAGCGTCGGTCGCGATCATTTCGGCAAGTTTGCCCGCGATCGCTTCCTTGTCGAGGCCGGCTTCGGGAATGTTGAAATCGGCGCGGCCATCGGCATCGCCCACCGCAGCGCCGGTGATCGGAAAAGGCAGCACGACCGACAAGAGATGCAGGGCCGTGTGGACTTTCATGCGGCCGTAACGTTTGTCCCAGTCGATGACGGCGCGCACGGCGTCGCCGATTTTGAGCGCGGGCGAGCCCGATGCCGGCACATGGGCGATCTCGGTCTTGGTCTTGTCCGTGTAGATTGTGTCGGCGATCGTCAGGGCAGTGCCGTCGGCTAAGTGCAGCGCGCCGGTGTCGCCCGGCTGGCCGCCGGAAGTGGCGTAGAACACCGTGCGGTCGAGCACGATGCCGCCTTGCTCGGTGATCGCCACCACGCGCGCCTCGCAATCCTTGAGGTAGGAATCCTCGCGAAACAGGCATTCGGTCGGCATCGGGACGTCCTGTGGTAACGGCTAGACGATCGGCGGCTTGATGTCGGTCTTGCGCGTCAGCCACTCCGGCACCGGCAGATTTTTCGCGCGCAGGAAGTCCGGATTGAACAGTTTCGACTGATAGCGCGCGCCGGCATCGCACAGCATCGTCACGATGGTGTGGCCGGGGCCGAGATCCTTGGCGAGACGGATGGCGCCGGCGACATTGACGCCGCTCGAGCCGCCGAGGCAGAGGCCCTCATGTTCGGTCAGGTCGAAGACGATCGGCACCGCTTCCTCGTCCGGAATGAGATAGGCCTTGTCGACCTTCATCTGTTCGACGATGGCGGTGACGCGGCCGAGGCCGATGCCTTCGGTGATCGATCCGCCTTCGGTCGATTTGACTTCGCCGTGGT
>JAHCKF010000297.1 GCA_026125925.1 Pseudolabrys sp. | reverse complement strand
CTTGATGCCGGCGCCCTCGCCTTCGCTCTCTTCCAGCCAGTCGACCTTGTAGCCCTTCTTCTCGGCCCAGCGCACATACATGCGCAGCAGCATGCCGGCCCAGTCATTGCTCTCGGTGCCGCCGGCGCCGGCATGGACTTCGAGGTAGCAGTCATTGGCGTCGGCCTCGCCGGACAGCAACGCTTCGAGTTCGCGCCGCGCCACCTCGCCCTTGAGACCCTTCAGGGCCACCTCGGCATCGGCCACGGTCGCGCTATCGCCCTCGGCCTCGCCGAGTTCGATGAAGGTCAGGTTGTCCTCGAGGTCCTGCTCGATGCGGGCCAGCGCCTTGAGCTGGTCTTCCAGCGCGTCGCGCTCGCGCATGGCCTTCTGGGCCTTGAGCGGGTCGTTCCAGAGATTGGGATCTTCGGCAGCCTTGTTCAGCTCGGCCAGACGTCGTGTTGCGGCATCGACGTCAAAGATGCCTCCTCAGCAGCCCGACCGACTGCTTGATCTCATCGACGAGATTCTGGGTTTCCGCGCGCATTTCCGCCATCTCTTCAAGGGATTGGCCGCCCCGCGATGCGCGAAGCGGCCCGATCCGTATGTAGGACGGGGGTTTAGCGGCGCAATGGTCCCGGCGCAACCCACCCGATGCGCCGCCATGGGCTCACGATGAGCGCCGGCGGACCGGCTACTTCAGGCCCATGCAGTTGGCATAAAAGGTCACGGTCGCCGGCCAGTCGGAGAAGATGCCTTCGACCCCCACCTGCTGGGCCAGCACGTCCACCAGTTCGTAGATGACACCGTCATTGTTCACGACCTGGTTGATCGACTTGTAGTAGTAGCCGCCGCCCTTTTGCAGCGGACCGGAGCGCTCCAGCGACCAGGCAATGATCTTGAGGCCTGCCGCCTTCGCCTCCCTGGCGTAAACCGACGGCACGATCCGGCCGTTCTCGACGGTTACCAGGAGCGACAGCGACGGCGCGATGATGTTCACGCCCTGCGCCTTCAACTCCTTCATCGACGGCTTGAAGGTTGCCGCGTTCATGGGGTCGAACGTCTTGTCGGTCTCGTCACGGTCGTCGAGGAACACGGCCTGCTTGCCGAACTCCGGCTCCGCCCTGATCCAGTACAGAATGTCGGCGAGGTTGAATGACTGCGGGAAGACGTCGGAGGCCGGCACGCCCGCGGCCCTATATTCGTCGATCATCGCCTGGGCGTATTGCTCCTGCGTCCAGCCGTCGTAAGGCATGGCGACGGACGGCGTCTTCAGCTCGGGCGTAAATTTGACGCCCATCTTCTTGCCCATGGCGATGAATTCGGCGTGGGTCATCAAGGTGCCGCCGGCGGCGGCGTAAAGCTCCGTGCGCCAGCGCGCCGTGCCGTTCATGTAAGCCGCGACCGTCGTTGCCTTCGTATCGGCGGCGTCCATTTTGCCCGTCAGCGTCTTGAATTCGGCCAGCGTGATGTCGCTGGTGCGGCATTCGGCCGAGGCGGGCCTGTCGTCCGCCGCCGGCGTGAAGGGCTTGGTGCACTTCGCCGAAAGCGGGGTCGCGAGAATATTAGTCGTGGTGTGCAGGTCATTCTGCGCGTGGCGGCAGACGAGCTTCTTGTCCTTGGTGAAGGCAACGTCGCATTCCTGGATACCGGCGCCCATGCGATGGGCAGCGGCATAAGACTCGGCGGTATGTTCGGCAAACTGGAGCGGCGCGCCGCGATGCGCGATGGAGAACAGCTTGCGCTCCTGTGGCTTGTCGAGACAGGCCTCAAGCCTCGCCTTCAGTTCCGGATTGCGAATTTGGCCGATGAGAAACTGCGGGCGCACCCCGACCTCGACCGGCGCAGCGACGGCAGCGCTCGAAACCACACCAGCCAGGATCAGAACCGACCAAAACCGCATGGACAACCCTCCGTATCATTGGCCTGCAGGGAGTCGGGCCAAAGGACTTGCCGAGGCTAGTCACGGCGGAATACTCCTTTATGACACACACCGGACGCGTCCGATCGACGCTATTCGCAGACAGGTCGCGCCCTTGCCGCTTAACGTGCTGTTCAGGAAGGTGCTGGTCGCCGGTTTCCTCGCGGTCGCCCTCGTCCTGGCGCTGCAGCCCTTGTTCGTCGGCGCCCTCGTCTTCACCCGCCAGCATGCCGACCTGCCGGCGATCCGCACCCATATCACCGACGCCTTTGCCGCCGGCTACCTGGCCAATGACGAGAAGCCGCGCCGTTTCATGCAGGGCGGCGGTCACCAGTTCACCGAATGCACCGGGCTATTGGTCGCGATCGACCCCGAGCCCGATCCGCTGAAAGCCGCGCTGCGGCCGGTGATGCATTCGCGCTATGTCGGCCCCTGCGGCGAAGTCGAGAAGCTCGCCGCCGGCGTCGATACCGGCGACCGCACCGACTATGCGCGCTACTGGCACGGCTACCGCGCCTACCTGTGGCCCATGCTCAGCGTATTTACCCTGGGCGAGACGCGCTTCGTCAACGCCGTGCTGCTGTTCGCCGCTACGCTCGCGTTCTTTCTCAGCCTGCGCCGCGCCATTGGCACCACCGCGGCGGGCGTGTTCTTCATCGTGCTGATGAGCCTCACCGATATCTGGCGCATGTGGAACATCACCACCCACGCCCTCGCCATGACGCTGATCCTGGCCGGCACCGCGCTGTTCGCGCGGCTCTATCCGCGGCGGCGCAACCTGACCGAGGCCATCGTTGCCGCCGCATTGTTCGGCGCGGTGTTCAATTACATCGACTTCCTCGTCAATCCGCCGCTGATGCCGATGCTGTTCGCCTTCATCGTCGTGGCGACCGAGCTGGCACGGCCGATACCGCTCACGCGACACACCGTCGTGCCGGCGCTGATCGCCGGCGGCTTCACCGCACTCGCCTGGTTCGGCGGCTATGGCCTGACCTGGGCGACCGAATGGATGCTGGCGGTGTGGATGTCGCCGGACGCGCAGCAGCAAGGCCTGTCGATCATCAAGCAGATCACGTTGCGGCTCTATGGCGTCGAAGCCGACTCCGTCGTGCCGATGTATCCGCTCGTCCCGACCCTGACGATGATCCTGCAAGCCTTCATCTCGGTCGGGAGTGTCGTCGTCGCCGCGCTGGCCGCGGCGCTGGCCCTGTTCCTGCGCGCGCACTGGCAGGCCTTCGACGGGCGGCGCTTCCTGTTGCTGAGTTTGCCGACCTTGGTGTCGATGGCGTGGTTCGAGATTCTCAACAACCACTCGCAGACGCATTCGCACTTCACCTATCGCAGCGAGTCGGCCGCAATCGCCATCGTCTTCACCGCCGCGATCCTGGCGACCGATACCCCGGTGACGTTGCGCTCGCTGGCCGGCCATCTCCGGCGCGCCATAACGCGACGGCCGGCGCAAGCGCCGGCCGTGTAATTCATTCTCTTGAGGATCGGCTCAGTACAGCCCGCCGGTGCCTGACCGCACGGCGCGGCCGGAGTCCGGCGACACGCCGGGGCCGTAATAGGGCGGCGGCGGAGCACCCGGGCCACCGCCCTGCTGGCCGCCGTCATAGCCGACCACCGAATAGTTGTCGGGCGGCGCGGTGCCGGGCTTGAAGGCCTCGAGGATCGCCTTCTGCGTATCCGGGCCGGCGCGCATGCCGGTCTTGAGGTCGACGCGGATCAGCTTGATGCCCGGCGGCACGCGGAACGGCGCCGCCGGTTTGTCGGCGAGCGCGGCCTTCATGAAGTTCTTGACCACGGGCGCTGCCAGACGGCCGCCAGTCTCGCCACGGCCGAGCGACCGCGGCTTGTCGAAGCCGAAATAGACACCGACCACGACATCCGGCGTGAAGCCGATGAACCAGGCGTCCTTGTAATCGTTGGTGGTACCGGTCTTGCCGGCCACGGGCTTGCCGACTTCCTTTTGGAAGCCGACGCCGCCTGCGGTACCGCGCGTTACGACGCCTTCCATGATCGAGGTGATCTGATAGGCGGTCATCGGATCGATCACCTGCTCGCGACGGTCGATCAGCGACGGCTCCGGCTGATTGTCCCACTTCGCCGCGTCGCAGCCGATGCATTCGCGCTCGTCGTGACGATAAACGGTGTGGCCGTAGCGATCCTGGATGCGGTCGATCAGCGTCGGCTTCACCTTGCGCCCGCCATTGTCGATCATGCCGTAGGCCGTAACCATGCGCAGCAGCGTGGTTTCGCCGGCGCCGAGCGAGAACGACAGATAAGGCGGCAGGCTGTCATAGACACCGAAGCGCCGCGAGTAATCGGCAATCAGCGGCATGCCGACGTCCTGCGCGAGGCGCACGGTCATCACGTTGCGTGAATGCTCGATGCCGAACCGCAAGGTCGAGGGGCCGAAGAAGTTCTGCTCGTAATTTTCCGGCTTCCAGACGCCGAGGCCCGGGCCCTGATCGAGTTCGATCGGCGCGTCGAGCACGAGCGAGGACGGCGTGTAGCCGTTGTCGAGCGCGGTGGCATAAACGATCGGCTTGAAGGACGACCCCGGCTGGCGCAATGCCTGCGTCGCGCGGTTGAACTGGCTCTGGTCGTAGGAGAAGCCGCCGACCATGGCGAGCACGCGGCCGGTCTGCGGATCTTCCACCACCATGGCGCCGGAGACTTCCGGCACCTGGCGCAGACGATATTGGCCGTCCTTCTTGTCGTCGGGCTCGACATAGACGACGTCGCCGGGAGACAGGACCTGGCCGACCTTGGTGGGCGCCTTGCCGGACACCTTCGCCCACTTCATGTTC
>JAHCKF010000296.1 GCA_026125925.1 Pseudolabrys sp. | reverse complement strand
GGGTCGAGCCATAGGCCACGCCCATTTCCTGGAAGCCGCGACAGATGCCGAACAGCGGCACGCCGCGATCGACGCAGGTCTTCACCAGTTCAAGCGCCAGCGCATCGCGCGGCTCGTCATAGGGCTCGTAGCTCGCATGCGGCTCGACGCCGAAGCGTGTCGGATGCACGTTGGCGCGCGCGCCGGTGAGGATGACCCCGTCGATGACCTCGAGCAGGGCATCGACATCGGTGATCTCCGGCGAGCCGGCGAAGATCAAAGGCAGCGCGCCGACCACGTCGTGCACGGCGCGCAGATTGCGCTCGCCGACGCGCTGCGCCGGAAAGCGGTTTTCAGCGAGAACCAGGCTGCCGATGATGCCGACGACGGGCCGTTTCATGGACTTCGACTCGAGATGATGACGTTATAGCACCTAGAGCTCCGGCTTTGATGGGATCAAAGCCGGAGCTCTAGCTTCTTTTTTGACGCGTTTTCTTCACGCGAACCGGTATCCACTTCGCTCGAAAACGCTCTACCGGCGCAAATCGGCGAACGCCTCGTCGAGTCGCGCCAGCGCTTCGGTCAGGATCGGCCTCGGCGTCGCCAGGTTGAAGCGCAGCCAGGTCTCGCCGCCCGGCCCGAACTGCGGCCCGGGGCTGGCGAAGATGCGGGCGCGCTTGGCGACGCGGTCGGCGACATCGCCGGCGCTCAAACCGGTGCCGGCAAAATCCACCCAGGCAAGATAGGTGGCGTCGAGCCGCATCGAGCGGGCGCCCGGCGCCGCTTTTTCGATCGCTGCGTCGAACAGGTCGCGGTTGCCTTCGAGATAGACCAGCAGGGCGTCGAGCCAGGCCTCGCCCGTGCGCCAGGCGGCTTCGGTGGCGATCATGCCGAAAGAGGCCAGTGAGGTGAGATTGGCGGCGGCGACGCGCGCCTCGATCTTCTTGCGCAGCACCGGGTTCGACGTCACCAGCGCGCCCATATGGGCGCCGGCAAGATTAAACGTCTTGGTGGCGGCAAAGCAGGAGATGAGCCGGTCGGCAATCTCAGGCGCGGCGGTGAGCGTCGGCGTGTGCTTGGCGTGGCTGAAGATGAGATCGCAGTGGATCTCATCGGAGGCGAGATAGAGATTGTGCTCGGCACAGAAGCGGCCGAGCGCACGCAGTTCGTCAGGCGACCACACCGTACCGCCGGGGTTATGGGGGCTGCACAAGAACACGATCTTGGTGCGCGGCGTGATCAGCTTGCCGAGCGCCTCGAGGTCCATGGCGTAGCGGCCCTGCTGGTTGACGAGCTGGGCATCGAGAATGCGCCGGTCATTGGCCAGGATGATCTTGCGGAAGGCGTGATAGGCCGGCGGAAACAGCACGATCTCGTCGCCCGGTTCGCTGAGCCCCTGAAGCACCATGCCGAGCCCGGCGACGATGCCCGGCACCGGCGTCACCCAGGCGGTGTCGATGGCGAGGCCGTGGCGGCGCTTGAGCCATTGCGCCAGCGCTTCGGCCCAGCTTCCGGTGTCGGCATAGTAGCCATGCACGCCGCGATTGACCTCGGCATTCAGCGCCTCGGCCACGCCGGGAGGCGCCGCGAAGTCCATGTCGGCCACCCACATCGGGATGGCATCCGGCGCGGTGATGCCGGAAAGCTTGGCGATATTGTCCCATTTGGACGAGTGGGTGCCGCGGCGCTCGATGATGCGGTCGAAATCAAACATTCGGCGGGGCTCCCAGACGGACGATGAATGCGGTCTTTGATGAGCGCCACGGAGCGTCGGGTCAAGGCACCTTTACGCGCCCGATGCTTCCCGGGTGCGCGGCGGCGGGCTAAGCCGAAGTGATCATTGCCTCGCCCGATTCCCAAACCTCCAACCGTCCCGACCGATCCGATGACCGATCTCGCCGAGCCTGAACGCGCCGTCGCTCGTCCCTCGCTGGGTGAGCTGTTCATATCTTTCGTCCACGTCGCGATCTCCGGCTTCGGCGGCGCGCTGCCCTGGGCGCGGCGCATGATCGTCGAGCGCAAGCGCTGGATGACCGCCGAGGAGTTCAACGAGGACTTCGCTCTGTCGCAGTTTCTACCGGGGCCGAACGTCGTGAACTTCTCGGTGGTGTTCGGCGCGCGCATCGCCGGCGCCGCCGGCGCGGCGGTGGCCTTCCTCGGTCTGATGGGCCCGCCGATGGTGATCGTGACCATCATCGCCGTGCTCTATGCCCGTTACGGCGATCTCGAAATTCTCAGCCGCATCCTGTCGGGCATCGCCGCCTCGGCCGCCGGACTGATCATCGCCATGACCCTCAAGATGGCGAAGCCGCTGTTCACGAAAGTCGGCTGGCCGGCGGCGATCGCCATCGTCGCTTTCATCACGGTTGCGCTGCTGCGCTGGCCGCTGCTGCCGGTCATCGCGGTGCTGGCGCCGCTCGCCTTCGCTCTCGCCTGGGTCTTTCCGACGGGTTCGGTGAAGCGATGAACGACGACAGCCCGCTCACCGCACTTGCGACTTATTTCGGGCTGCTGTCGCTGGTCGCGATCGGCGGCGCCGTCACCGCGATCCCGGACATGCACCGCTACGCGGTCGAAACCATGCACTGGATGAACGATCGTCAGTTCACCGACAGCTTCGCCATCGCGCAATTGTCGCCGGGACCGAACGTCATGATCGTGGCGCTGATCGGTTATCACGTCGCCGGGCTGACCGGCGCCGCGGTCGCGACGGTAGCGATGTGCGGGCCGACCTGCATCGTTGCCTATTTCGCCGCGCACACCTGGAATCGGTTCAAGGCCGCCCGTTGGCGCGTCGCGCTGCAGGCGGCGCTGGTCCCGGTTTCTCTGGGGCTGATCGGCGCCAGCGCCTACATTCTGGCGCGCGCCGCCGATAAAACGATCGCGGCGGGTGTCATCACGGTTGCAACCGTTGTCGTCGCCGTCTTCACGCGAATCAGTCCGCTGTGGCTGTTCGCAGTCGCGGGACTGCTCGGAATGACTGGCTGGTTGTGAACTTGCCAAATTGTCGCACCTCCCTCGCGCCGCCCCTGTGTTAGACGCAGCGGGATACTGCAATTCAGAAGCGGCGAAAGAGGGTGAGGATGGCGGAGGACACCAAGGACTCCCCCGGGGGCGGGGGCGTTTTTCCGTTGCGGATCAGAGGGCCGCGCGACTTTTTTGGAGGCCTGGCGCTGATCGCGCTGGCGCTTTTTGCGCTCTGGGCGGGCAGCGATTTGTCCGGCGTCAGCGGCTTTTCCTTCGGCCCCGGCACGGTGCCGCGGCTTTTTGCCTCGCTGTTGATTGTGGTCGGCGCCATCATCGCCATCGGCGGCCTGCTCAATGACGGCCCGCCGCTAGAGAGCTATGCGCTGCGCGGGCCGCTCTACGTTGTCGGCGCGATCGTCACCTTCGCCTTGCTGATCCGCGGCGCCCATCTCGGCGCCGGTATTCGCATTCCGGAGTTTGGCCTGGTCATTGCGACCTTCCTCGCCTTCATGATCGCGGTCATGGGCGGCCACAAGATTCGTTGGGTGGAAAGCCTGATTGCGGCGGCGGCGATGACGGCGTTCTGCGTCGTTCTGTTCCGTTACCTGCTGCAACTGCCGTTCCCGCTCTGGCCGAATTTTTAAGCGGGACGACATCCGATGAGCGATCTCTTTTCCAATCTGTGGCTTGGGTTTTCCGTTGCCGGCCACCCGGTCAATCTCGGCTTCTGCCTGCTCGGCGCGCTGGTCGGCACACTGGTCGGCGTGCTGCCGGGCATCGGCACCGTGGCGACCATCGCCATGCTGCTGCCGATCACCTTCGGCCTCGATCCGGTCGGCGCGCTCATCATGCTCGCTGGCATCTATTACGGCGCGCAGTATGGCGGCTCGACCACGTCGATCCTGGTCAATATTCCGGGTGAAGCGACGTCGGTCATCACCTGCCTCGACGGTCACGAGATGGCCAAGCAGGGCCGCGCCGGCGCCGCTTTGTCGATCGCCGCGATCGGCTCGTTCATCGCCGGCTGTTTCGCCACCGTGCTGGTTGCCGCACTCGGCGAGCCGCTGACCAGGGTCGCGCTGGAGTTCGGCCCGGCGGAATATTTCGCGCTGATGCTGCTCGGCCTGATCTTCGCCGTGGTGCTGGCGAAGGGCTCGGTCGTCAAGTCGATCGCGATGGTGCTGACCGGCCTCTTGTTGTCCACCGTCGGTTCCGACATCGACACCGGCGTCGGCCGCATGACGCTCGGCATGCCGGAACTGCTCGACGGCATCGGCTTCACCAATGTGGCGATGGGCTTGTTCGGTTTCGCCGAGATCATTCGCAATCTCGAAATCTCGTCGGTGAGCCGCGAAATCGTCGCGAGCAAGATCAAGGGCCTGATGCCGACGCGCAAGGACCTGAAGGATTCGGCATGGCCGATCGCCCGCGGCACCGTGCTCGGCTCGGCGCTCGGTATCCTCCCCGGGGGCGGCGCGGTGGTGTCGTCTTTCGCGTCCTATACGCTGGAGAAACGTCTCGCCAAGGATCCCAAGCGCTTCGGTCATGGCGCCATCGAGGGCGTCGCCGGACCGGAGTCGGCCAATAACGCTGCGTCACAGACCTCATTCATTCCGCTGCTGACGCTCGGCATCCCGCCCAATGCCGTTATGGCGCTGATGGTCGGCGCCATGACCATTCACGGCATCATTCCCGGTCCGCAGGTGATGACCAAGCAGCCCGACCTGTTCTGGGGCATGATCGCCTCGATGTGGTTCGGCAACCTGATGCTGGTCATCATCAACCTG
>JAHCKF010000295.1 GCA_026125925.1 Pseudolabrys sp. | reverse complement strand
ACTCGTTTTTTACTCTATCCCCCCCCGCCCCGGGGCGCCCCCCCCCCACGCCGGTGAGCTTGGGGCCGGCGGAACCGTCAACGTCAAGAAGAAGGGCACGGTGTTCAATGTCACGCGCACTGTTCAGTCGTAATTCGGACCTCAAGCGGCTGCTGGACGAAGGCTACTTCGTCCAGCAGCAGGGCGGGTATCTCGTCATGCGCGAGGTGCCCTATGTCGACGCGCGCCGGGAGGTGCGCATCGGCATCCTCATCTCCAGCCTCACGCTCGCCGGAGATCAGACGCGCACGCCCGACACCCATGTCGTCCACTGGGACGGTGACTTCCCGTGCCACGCCGATGGCTCGCGCATCCAGGGCATTTCGCACGCGGCCGGCGCCTTCGATCTCGGCCACGGCCTGAAGGCGACGCACAGCTTCTCCAGCAAGCCGGATGGGGGTTACACTGACTACCACCACAAGATGACGAGCTACGCGAACATCATCGCGGGCCCGGCCGCGGTGCTGAAACCCGGCACGACGGCTCGCACTTTCCGCGAGCCGGAACAGGAGGAAGAGAGCGTCTTCAACTACGTCGAAACCGCCTCCGATCGTGTCGGGATCGGCGTCCTGACCGAGCGGCTCATCAGCGAGCGGGTCGCCATCATCGGCGGCGGCGGCACCGGCGGCTACATTCTGGACTTCGTCGCCAAGACACCGGTCCGCGAAATCCGCCTCTTCGACAGCGACGAGTTCCTGACCCACAACGCGTTTCGAGCGCCGGGGGCTCCGAGTCTGGAGGAACTGCGAGAAGCGCCGAAGAAGGTCGATTATCTAAAGCGCATCTACAGCCGGATGCACCGGAACATCGTGGCGCACGACGTCGCGCTCGGCGCCGACAACATCCACCTGCTTGACGGCATCACCTTCGCATTCCTCTCTCTCGATGCGGGTGACGCGAAGCGGTTGATTGTCGAGAAGCTCGAGGCGATCGGCGCCGCTTTCGTCGATGTCGGCATGGGTCTTGAACTCGACGACGGATCGCTCGGCGGCATCCTGCGGGTGACCGCCAGCACGCCGGAGAAGCGGGATCACGCCCGGCAGCGCATCTCCTTCGTCGGCGGCGGCGCCAAGGACATCTACGCCTCCAACATTCAGGTCGCGGATCTCAACGCCTTGAATGCCGTCCTCGCGGTCGTGAAGTGGAAGAAGATCCGCGGGTTCTATCGCGATCTCGAGCGCGAGCATCACTGCACCTACACCACCGATGGCAACATGCTGATCAACGGGGACCTTGCGTGATGCGGCACAAGCGACTCGCTCATCGTTTCGTCGAACACATCCCCGAGCGCCTGGAGCCGGGCATGCTCTATGTGTCGATGGACTATGCGACATCGGCCCATAGCTGCTGTTGCGGTTGCGGCGAGGAGGTCGTCGCCCCCTTCACGCCGACGGACTGGAAGATGACGTTCGATGGCGAGACCGTCTCGCTGCGGCCGTCGATCGGCAATTGGACGCTGAAATGCCGGTCACACTATGTGATTGACCGCGGCAAGGTGATCGAGGCCGGCCCATGGAGTGACGAGCAGATTGAAGCCGAGCGTCGTCGTGATCGCGCCGCCAAAGGGCAGTTCTATAGCGCTTCGCCAAGAATGGAACCTGAAATTCAGCCCACTACGCCAGCGCCCAAAGCTATCCGGGGTTTCTGGCGCCGTGTCCTAAACCGGATATTGTCGTCCAACTCCTGATATTTTGCGCCTAATGGAAGACTGAGATCGATGGCGGCAAGCCTACCGCCCCGGTTTCGCCCCAGATTGGTGGCCGTTAGGTAGAGCAAATTAGATTCGGAGATGATGAAAGTGTCTGGAAATGCTGGGTTTTAGTTCGAACGCCACCGCTCATAACGGTCTGGTTGCAGGTTCGAGTCCTGCCGGGCCCACCAGTTCAATCCATATTATCGGTACGATGCGCAACCGAGCCTTTGCCGCCGGCGAGCACGCCGCCGTCCACACGATAGTCGGCGCCGGTGACGAAGGACGCTTCGTCGGAGGCAAGAAACAACACGACCCGCGCGATTTCGATTGGCTCTGCCGGCCGCCCCAGCGGATAAGCGGCGGTGCGCTGCTTGAGCCAATCCCCGCCGAGCGCATGCGCCATGTCGGTCGCGGTCAGGCTCGGCGATATCGAATTGACCCGAATTCGTGGCGCCAGGCTCACGGCGGCCGCGCGGGTCAAATGCAGGACCGCGGCCTTGCTCACCTGATAGGCGAGGGCACGATCGGAGCCGGTGCTCGCCATGGCCGACGCCAGATTGACGATCGAGCCGCCGCCGCAGCGGAGCATCGCGGGCGCGGCGTGCTTGATGCCGAGAAACGTGCCGGTCTGATTGACCGCGACGACTTCGTTCCATTCTTCGATCGTGCAGTCGGCAAGTCCCGAGAGGGTCATGATGCCGGCATTGTTGACGAGGACGTCGAGCCGGCCGTGGCTCAGCTCGATGGCGCGGATCGCGGTGTCCCAGGCGTCAGGCCAGGTGACGTCGAGCGCGAGCGCCTCGACATCCAGTCCTTCCTTGCGCAGCGCCGTTGCGGCCTCGTCGCCCTGGCGCCTGTCGCGGCAGCCGAGCACGACGCGGGCGCCGTGCTGCGCCAGCAAGCGGCCGTGGGTCAGCCCCATTCCTCGCGAGCCGCCAGTGACGAAGGCAACCCTGCCGGCCATGCGCTGCGGATGCTCTGGTTTGGCAGTCACGGATCGGTCCCTCCGCATCGGGCCGCGGCAAAGGGAGATCAGATTTGCCGAAGGCCGCGTTCCATGAAGCTCGTCAGAAAATCGGCGACTTCCTGTTCGCTGACTTCCTTGCGGAAATCCCAGCCGCGCGAGATCAGGAAGCTCGGCAGGAACACCACGAGGTTGGACATCAGCAGCGAATTGCCGATCTTGAGATTTTCCTCTTCGGCGATCTCGACCAGAATGTTCTCGCAGAATTTTCGTTGTTCGGCCGCGAGCTGCATGAAGGCGCGCCGCCGGTTGCGCTCGACGTGATGCAATTCGCGCAACATCACGACGTAGTGCTTGCGATATTTGAAGATCGCTTCGACGGTACCCTTGAGCAGGGCATCGAGCTTTTCGCGTGAAGTGCGCGCGGGCTCCAGCGCCGAACCGACGATCCGCTCATAAGCGAGGAAGTGATCCTCGACGATCATGAAGAGCAGATCTTCCTTCGAGTTCACGTAATTATAGACAGTGCCCTGCGAGATGCCGGCGGCCTCCGCGACATCGGCGACGCGGCAGGCGTGATAGCCCTTGGCGAAGAATACCTCGACCGCGGCATCGATCAGCGCACGGCGGCGCTCCCGCACCAGGATCGGGTTTTTGACCGAGCTGGTCGGGCTCGTCACGGCGTCATCTGTCATCGTCACAACTCATCAACGAATCGCAATTGTGTTGCCACCTTAATAACATGCGTAACCTGAATGACCAGTCATTTTTCTGATTGACCAGTCATTTATCTCGTGCGAGCATGCGGCATGATCGAGGAGAGGCCGCGCATAAGCGCGCCGATCTCACTCACAAGAAAAATGAGCCGCTAAACGCCGGTTCGGGGAGGAATTAAGTGGACGCGATCCGGTCCGAACTGCCGATCTATCATCAGAGTCTCGACTGGAACGATCTGTTCAGCACGTACCCGGTTCCGGACGTCTTTGAGAAGACGGTCTTCCGCTGGCCGCGCGAACGGCTGCGCGCATTTCAGAACAAGCAGTTCCTTAAGCTCATGGAAGTGGGCTGGCGCAACGAATTCTACAGCCGGCGCTGGAAGGCCGCCGGCCTGACGCCAGGCGACATCCGCTCGATCGACGATATCGCCAAGCTGCCGGCCTATACCTCGGAGGACGTCAAGACCGATCAGGCCGAGCATCCGCCCTTCGGCAATTTTCACGGCGACTGGCAGAGCCTGCGCGGCACGGCGCCGCTGAAGATACAGACCAGCGGCGGCACCACCGGCAAGCCGCGCGCTACGCTCTACGGTCCCTATGAGTGGGAAATGAACGGCCTGACGCAGGGCCGCGCCATGTACATCCAGGGCGTCCGTCCCGGCGACGTCGTGCAGATCCCGGCAACGTGCTCGCTCGCGAACCTCGGCTGGTGCGTCTACAAGGGCGTCCACGACTACATTGGCGCGCTGCCGCTCACGACCGGCAGCGGCATCGTCACCTCGTCCCGCCGCCAGCTCGAGCTGGCGTTCGACTGGGGCACGAATGCCTGGTGCTGTTTCCCCGAGTATCTGACGCAGCTTGCCAAAGTGTGCCGCGACGAACTCCGCCGCGACGTCAGGGAGCTCAACACCAAGTCGATCCACACCTTCCTCGGCCCGGACACCGACAATTCCCTGCGCCGCACGCTCGAGGAGCTATGGGGATGTCCGGTCTACGATCTCTACGGTACCAACGAGATGGGCACTGCCGGATTTGAATGCCGCGAACAGAACGGCGTTCACATTATGGAAGACTGCATCTACGTCGAGATCGAAGACGTCGAGACCGGCAAGCCGGTGGCCGACGGCCAGCCCGGCAACATGGTGGTGACGATCCTGCACCGTGGCCTGCCGCCGGTGATCCGTTACAACGTTCGCGACATCGCTCGTATCGTTTCCACCGAGCAATGCAACTGCGGCGGCTGCATGCGGCGGATGGACAAGTTCCTTGGCCGCAGCGACGACATGGTCAAGCTGCGCGGCGTCAACATCTACCCGATGGCC
>JAHCKF010000294.1 GCA_026125925.1 Pseudolabrys sp. | reverse complement strand
GGTTCGGAGACCTGCCGGTGCCCGGCGGCCTGAAGCTGCGCGACGGCTCGCCGGCGCCAAAGCCGCGCTATCCGTTCCTGGTCGAGGACCGGGCGCGCTGGCTCGGCGACATCGTTGCCTTCGTCGTCGCGGAGACGGTCGCGCAGGCGCTCGACGCGGCCGAAATGGTCGCCGTCGACTACGAGCCCCTGCCCGCGGTCACCGCCACCAGCGACGCCATGAAGCCGGATGCCCCGAAGGTCTGGCCGGAGCTTGCCGACAATGTCGGCTTCGTCGAGCCGATCGGCGACAAGGCGAAGACCGACGAGGCGTTCAGAAAAGCCCATCACGTCACGCGGCAGAAATTCGTCATCAACCGCGTCACCGCCGTCACCATGGAGCCGCGCGGCGCCGTCGGCGACTACAACGCCACCGACAACCACTACACGGTCTATACCGCTATCCAGCGCCCGCATCCCTCGCGCGCCGATCTGGCGCCGATCCTCGGCGTGCCGGAAAGCAAAGTGCGCATCGTCACCGGCGACACCGGTGGCTCGTTCGGCATGAAGTCGCCGATCAACCCGGAGACGCCGCTCGTACTGCTCGCCTCGAAGATCATCGGACGGCCGGTGAAATGGATCTCGACCCGCACCGAAGCTTTCATGACCGACCCGCAGGCGCGCGACAACGTCACCGAGGCCGAACTGGCGCTCGACAAGGACGGCACATTTCTCGGTCTGCGCGTCAAGCTTACCGCCGCAATCGGCGCCTATTTGCAGCCCGGCATGCAGGCCTTCTTCCTCAATGCCGGCACGCTGGCCGGCTGCTATCGCACGCCGGCGATCTTCGTCGATGTCTCGGCGGTCTATTCCAACACCAATCCGGTGCGGCCCTATCGCGGCAACGGCCGTCCGGAGGCGGCTTACGTCATCGAGCGCATGGTCGAGATCGCCGCCGGCGAGATGGGCATCGACCCGATCGAACTGCGGCGGCGCAATTACATCAAGCCAGAGCAGATGCCGTTCAAGACCGGGCTGACCTTCACCTATGACACCGGCGAGTTCGAGACCAACATGGATCTCGCGCTCAAACTCGCCGATGCGAAGGGCTTCAAGGCGCGCAAGGCGGAGTCGCGCAAGCGCAACAAACTGCGCGGCTTCGGCCTGTCGAACACCATTGAGCGCGCCGCCGCCGACCTCACCGAAGGCGCCGAGATCCGCTTCGACCGCTCGGGCAGCGTCACCCTGGTGACCGGCGCCGACAGTCAGGGCCAGGGCCACGAGACCGTGTTCAAGCAACTGGTCTGCGACAAGCTCGGCATCGCTCCGGATCAGGTGCAGTACATCCAGGGTGACAGCGACCAGATCTTCTACGGCGTCGGCACCGGCGGCTCGCGCGTCTCGGCACTGGGCAGTGCAGCCTTCCTGCGCGCCACCGAAAAAGTCATCGGCAAGGCGCGCACCATCGCCGCGCATGCGATGAAGATCGACGAGGCCGACCTCAAATTCGAGGACGGCGTATTCTCGTCAAACAAAACCAACCAGACGCTCAGCATCCAGGAAATCGCGCGCATCGCCGCCGATCCGGCGAAGCTGCCGAAAGACATGGAACCGGGCCTGACGCAAACCGCCGTGTTCAGCGCGCCGACCGCCAACTATCCGAACGGCTGCCACATCTGCGAGGTCGAGATCGACCGCGACACCGGCAAGACCGACATCGTGCGCTATTCGGTGGTGGACGACGTCGGTACCGTGCTCAACCCGATGCTGCTGCACGGCCAAATCCACGGCGGCATCGCCCAGGGCGCCGGGCAGATACTGATGGAAAACATCGCCTTCGACAGCGAAGGCCAGATCGTCACCGGCTCGTTCATGGACTACGCCATGCCGCACGCCCACGATTTCCCGCCGATCAAGGTCGACGCGCATCCGGTGCCGACGCCGACCAACCCGCTCGGCGTCAAGGGCGCCGGGGAAGCCGGTACCGTCGGCGCCATGCCCGCCCTTGCGAACGCCCTCGTTGACGCGCTGTCAGAGTTCGGAATCAAACATGTCGATATGCCCGCGACGCCCGAGCGGCTGTGGCGATTGATGCAGGGGAACTGACCCTCCGCCTCAGGCTCATTTACGCCCGACCCGCCCCAATTAACGCGTTATTTTCTCCACCTGCCTCGGCCGACGATCTAATATGGTCGTGTGGGGGATCCGGGAGGATGGGGTTGAACTGGATCGAGCAGGCATTCTGGATCGTGTGCGTGGCAGCCATTCTGGGCGCCTATTGGTGGGCCAAGAAGGCGCACGAGCACGACGCCGCGCGCACCGGCCGCAACGACCGGCATTCATAAATTCGGCTAAAGCGGTCCGGTGCCAAGCCGCACCGGCTTGTAGCCGTCGGCGGCCATCGCCGCGATCACCTCGCGGGCATGCGCCGCATCGCGCGTCTCGATCATGACGTCGAGGCTGGCGCCCTTGGCCGGCACGTCAAGCAACTGGCGGCGGTGCTCGACCTCGAGAATGTTGGCGCCCATGGCGCCGAGCCGCGTCGCGATCAGGCCGAGCACGCCGGGCTGATCGGGAATGGTGAGGCGGAACGAAATGATGCGCGTCTCGCGCTCCAGTTCGCGCACCATGATCGAGGCGAGAATGCGCGGATCGATATTGCCGCCGCACAGGATCAGCCCGACGCGCTTGCCCCTGAAACGCACCGGCTCGGCGAGAAGCGCGGCAAGACCGGCAGCACCGGCACCTTCCGCCATGGTCTTCTGCAGCGTCAGGTAGGCGTTGACGGCGCGCTCGAGGTGGGCCTCGTCAACCAGCAGAACGTCTGAGACGAGGTCGCGGATGATCGGCAGCGTCAGTTTGCCGACATTCTTGACGGCAATACCTTCGGCCAAAGTCGGCCCGCCGATCGTGCGGTTGCCGTGCTCGAGCGCGTTCCACACCGACGGATAGAGCAGCGCCTCGACGCCGACGATCTCGATCTTCGGGTTGAGCGCCTTGGCGGCGATGGCGTTGCCGGAGATCAGCCCGCCGCCGCCGATCGGGATCACCAGGGTATCGAGATCGGCGACGTCCTCGAACATCTCCAGCGCGATAGTGCCCTGCCCGGCAATGACCTTCTCGTCGTCGTAAGGATGCACCAGGGTCATGCCGCGCTCGGCCTGGATCGCCTCGCAGCGCGCCTGGGCGTCGGCGACCGTCTCGCCATGCAGCACGACCTCGGCGCCGTGCGAGCGCGTCGCCGCGACCTTCACATGCGGCGTCGTCACCGGCATGACGATGGTTGCCGGGATGCCCAGGCGGGCGGCGTGATAGGCGACCGACTGCGCATGATTGCCGGCCGACATGGCGACGACGCCCCGCTTGCGTTCGGCATCGGTCAGCGACGACAGCTTGTTGAGCGCGCCGCGATCCTTGAACGAATTGGTGACCTGGAGGTTTTCGTATTTGACGAAGACCTCTGCGCCGGTCAGCGCCGACAGCCGCGGTGCCGGCAGCATCGGCGTGCGCAACACGGCCCCGGCAATAACTTTACGGGCGGCTTCGATATCGGCGATGGTGATGGTCACGGCTTGAGGCTCGGCTGCAAAGGATTCGGCGGCGGTGCCGCACCATGCCGCAGGTCACCCGCCCCTGCCAACCGGCAGTTCCCCTTGCGAAGCCTTCGGCCGCCATCCATTTCCGGCTAAGGTAACCAGGCTGACCAGACCTGAATTCGGGGCCCCGCTCATGTCGATTTCGATGGACGTCAAACCGCATGCCTATGACCCGGACCTCAATCCGGAGCTGTTCGACGGCGTGCTGGCACGCCGGATCCTGGCCTTTCTCATCGATTTCGTCCTGATCGCGATCCCGGTCATCCTGGCCGCGATGGTGATCTTCGTGTTCGGCATCATCACCCTGGGCTTCGGCTGGGCGCTGTACTGGCTGCTGCCGCCCGCCACGGTGATCTGGGCGGTCGTCTATTTCGGCCTCGGCGTCGCCGGCGAGCGCTCGGCGACCATCGGCATGCGGGTCATGGATCTGGAGATGCGCACCTGGTACGGCGCGCCGGCCTATTTCGTGCTCGGCGCCGTCCACGTCGTGCTGTTCTGGATTTCGGTCTCGGCGCTGACGCCGTTCATCCTGCTGGTCGCCTTCTTCAACCGCCGCAAGCGGCTGCTGCACGACATCCTTCTCGGGACCGTGGTCGTTAACAATGCCAGCCGGGCGGCCGCGCTGCGGGCCTATGCTCCCGCCGGCTAACCTAAACGAGCACTTTGACGGAACCGGACGGCCGCGCAATGCTAGACTTCATCCGAGTCCCGAGGGACGACACGCAAGCCCGGCAGGTTCACGACACGGCCCTGACACCTTGACCCAGCATTCCCGCGACACGCCGCAATTCTATCTGACCGCGCCGTCGCCCTGCCCTTACCTCAAGGGCCAGGAAGAGCGGAAGGTGTTCACGCACCTGGTCGGCGACCGCGCCGGCGAACTCAACGACCTGCTCACCCATGGCGGCTTCCGCCGCAGCCAGTCGATCGCCTACCGTCCGGCCTGCGAGACCTGCCGCGCCTGCGTCTCGGTGCGCGTCGTCGTCAACGACTTCAAGCCGTCGCGCAACATGCGGCGCAATCTCGAGCTCAACGCCGACATCATCGGCGACATGCGCCACCCGGCGCCGACCTCGGAGCAGTATTCGGTGTTCCGCGCCTATCTCGACGCCCGCCACCGCGACGGCGGCATGGCCGACATGACCGTGCTCGATTACGCGATGATGATCGAGGACAGCCACGTCGATA
>JAHCKF010000293.1 GCA_026125925.1 Pseudolabrys sp. | reverse complement strand
AAGATCAAGGACTCGAAGCCGTCGGTGCAGTCGACGAAGGCTTCGGTCGAGAACCTCAACCTGATCCAGCAGGGCAAGGGCGAACTCGCCTTCACGCTCGGTGACTCGCTCGCCGACGCCTGGAAGGGCAACGCCGAAGTCGGCTTCAAGGCCAAGCTCGACAAGCTGCGTACCGTCGCCGCGATCTATCCGAACTACATCCAGATCGCCGCGCTGAAGGATTCCGGCATCAAGACGCTCGCCGATCTCAAGGGCAAGCGCCTGTCGGTCGGCGCGCCGAAGTCGGGCACCGAACTCAACGCCCGCGCCATCCTCGAAGGCGCCGGCATGAGCTACAAGGACCTCGGCAAGGTCGAGTATCTGCCGTTCAACGAATCGGTCGAACTGATGAAGAACCGTCAGCTCGACGCGACGCTGATTTCGGCCGGTCTCGGCGTCTCGGCGATCCGCGACCTGTGCGCCTCGGTCGAGTGCGTCATTGTCGAAATCCCGAAGTCGGTGGTCGAGAAGATCGGCACGCCGTATCAGTCGGCGGTCATTCCCGGCGGCACGTATCCGGGCAACGACAAGGACGTGACCGCTGCCGCGGTACAGAACTATCTGGTCACCAACGCCAAGCTGTCGGACGACCTGGTCTATCAGATGACCAAGGATCTGTTCGACGCGCTGCCGACCCTGCAGGCCGCGCATGCCGCCGCCAAGGCGATCAAGCTCGACGCCGCGGCCAAGAACCCGCCGGTGCCGCTGCACCCGGGCGCCGAGAAGTTCTACAAGGAAAAGGGCGCGCTGTAAGACGCGCTCAGGGCGGCGCGAAGGCATTTCTGCCTTCGCGCCGTTTCTTCATCGGCTTTCCTTATCCCAGGACGCGCCCCGCGCGTCGCGGAATGATGAAACCACTCGCCTCCAGGATCGATCCATGACCGACGCCGACATTGCCGCCGTGCAGCCGGGCACCCCCATTCCCGGCCAGACCAAAGCCGAAGCCCAGCTCGAGAAAGGCTGGGGCACCACGCTCGAAGGGCGCACCTTGTTCTGGATCGCGGTCGCCTTCTCGACCTTCCAGATCGTCACGGCGATGTTCTCGCCGCTGCCGAGCCAGATCGTACGCTCGGTGCATGTCGGATTCCTGATGGTCGTGGTGTTCGGCGTCAGCGCCACGCTGACCGACAAGCGGCTGGCGAAAACGGCGTTCTGGGCGCTCGGCATCGCCGGTTTCGTGCTCGGCCTCTATCACTGGGTGTTTTACGAAGATCTCATCACCCGCGCCGGCGACCCGAGCACGCTCGATATCACGGCGGGCGTGCTGGTCGTGCTCCTGGTGTTCGAGGCCGGCCGCCGCATGATGGGACCGATCCTGCCGATCATCTGCGCGATCTTCCTGAGCTACGCCTTCTTCGGCGAATACTTCCCGAGCCCGATCAACACCCGCGGCTACGACTTCGGCCAGGTCATCGATCAGATGTTCGGCGGCACCGAGGGCATTTACGGCACGCCGATTTATGTGTCCTCGACCTACATCTTCCTGTTCATCCTGTTCGGCGCTTTCCTCGAGCGCGCCGGCATGATCTCGCTGTTCAACGACATTTCGATGGGACTCGTCGGCCACAGGCGCGGCGGTCCCGCCAAGGTGGCGGTGATCTCGTCGGGTCTGATGGGCACGATCAATGGTTCCGGCATCGCCAATGTCGTCACCGTCGGACAATTCACCATCCCGCTGATGAAGCGGTTCGGCTATCCGGCCTATTTCGCCGGCGCCGTGGAGGCGACATCGTCGATGGGCGGACAGATCATGCCGCCGGTGATGGGCGCCGTCGCCTTCATCATGGCGGAAACCATCAACGTGCCGTATTCCGCGGTGTGCATCGCCGCGATCGTTCCGGCCGTTCTCTATTATTATTCGGCGTTCTGGGCCGTGCATCTCGAAGCCGGCAAGCGCGGCCTCGTCGGCCTGTCGAAGGATCAGACGCCAAGCCCGATCGCGGCGCTGCGCAAGAACTGGTATCTGCTGATGCCGCTCGCCGCGCTGGTCGTGCTGCTGTTCGCCGGCTATACGCCGCTGTTTGCCGGCACCGTCGGCCTCGGCCTCACCGTGATGGTGATCTTCAGCCATCCGATCGTCGCCGCCATTCCGGCGCCGCTGCTGCGCATCGTGTTCTGGATCGCGCTCGGCCTGTCGGCGGCGCTGTTCTTCGAGTTTGGCATCTGGCTGCTGATCTCGATGGTGGTGGCGCTGATGGCGATCACCGTCTTCGTCAAGGGCGGCCGAGAGACGCTGAGCATCGCGCTCAACTCACTCGCGGACGGCGCCCGTCATGCGCTGCCGGTCGGCGTCGCCTGCGCGCTGGTCGGCACCATCATCGGCACGCTGACGCTCACCGGCGCGGCGACCAACTTCGTCCGCGTCATCGTCTCGGTCGGCGAGAGCTCGATCTTCCTGTCGTTGTGCCTCACGGCGCTGGTGTCGCTGATCCTCGGCATGGGCATCCCGACCATCCCGAACTACATCATCACATCGTCGATCGCGGCGCCGGCGCTGCTGCATCTCGGCGTGCCGCTCATCGTGTCGCACATGTTCGTGTTCTACTTCGGCATCATGGCCGACCTGACGCCGCCGGTGGCGCTCGCGGCCTTCGCGGCGGCATCAATCGCCAAAGAAAGCGGATTCAAGATAGGCTGGACGGCGGTGAAAATAGCCCTGCCCGGCTGGATCGTGCCGTTCATGGCGATCTACTCGCCGGCGCTGATGCTGCAGCCGGTCGGCAACCACGTCGCCGAATGGGGCGTTGTTGGCGCCGCGACCTATATGGTGCTCAAGGCGCTGATCGCCGTGACATTGTGGGGCGTGACCGCCATCGGCTATTTCCTCGGCCCGGTCGGCTGGCCTGCGCGCATCGTCGCCTTCGGCTCCGCGGTGCTGCTGGTGCTGGAATATCCCTACACCGATCCGATCGGCTTTACCTGCTGCGGGGCTTTCTTCGCCTGGCAGTTCTGGCAGCACCGCAACCGGCAGACGCCGGTCAGCGCGACGGCGGCGGAGTAAGTAATGGAATTCTGCCTGCTGGCGGCTGGCGCGACCGTGCGGCTCGGCACGATGGCGCTGACGCTGGCCTGGACGCACTCGATCGAGAAGATCCGCTGGGAAGAAGACTATCGCGCGACGCCGGCCGGCGTCGTGCTGCTCGAGGACCGCGTGCAGGGCACCGGCGCCGGCATGGAGCCGCCGCCGGACGCCAAATTCGACGGCAAATGGTGGCGCTACAATCCGCACGTCGCCCCGCTGCCGCAGGTCATCCTGCGGCGCTCCGGCATGACGGTCGGTGACTGGCAGGTCTGTATCGGCGGAACCTGCAAAGCGATGAGCGACTACCTGCCCGACCCCAAGGCCGATCCCGTGACGCTGACGACGTGTCCGTGACGGACGGGCGGACTTACGCCAGCACGTCGTTATCGACCTCGCCAGGCAATTCCGCGAACTGCTGCGGCACCAGTTCGAGCGGTTCGTCGACCGGCGGCAGCGCCGCGACCGGCTGACCACGCGCCTCGGTTACGCTGGGCGCATCGACCGCCCGCTCGAGCCGGCGCGACGAGCCCTCGAACACGACATTCGGCTCGATGCTGAGCGACTTGTTGTACACCTCGCCTTGCACCAGGGCTTCACCCTGCAGCTTCACGGCGTTGGCGTAGAGCGTGCCCTTGAAGGTGCCCTGCACCACGGCATCGCGCGCGGTGACGGTGCCCTCGACATAGGCGCCGGGGCCGATGATGAGGTGCTCGGCGCGGACGTCGCCGATGACGCGGCCGAAGATCTGCACCGCGCCGGCGGCGACGACATTGCCGGTCACCAGCATGCCGGAGCCGAAGGTGGTGACGATGTCGGGCTGCGCCCGGAGCGAGGAACCGAACCGCGGTTCGACGGCCGTATTGTCCTTGGACATGAAGCTCATGTCGTCACCCTTCCGATCGGCGCCGCGGCGTGGCGGCGGCATTGGATTAAACACCGGGCAAAGGTAGCGCGCGGCGCGATGGCCGCCAGCACGACCTCGATTAATCACTAACGCCGCCGCATTAACTCAATGCTCGGCCGCAACTTGATTAATGGCGGCCCGGCACGCTTAAATGGCGCCATGTCCAACAACGCTCTGCAGAAACAGTCCGCGGCCGGAACTTCGGTCCAGGACCGGGTCGTCGAGGCGGCCGTCCGGCAGTTCATGCGGACGATCGATCACGCTGCCCGCCGCGAGCTGGAAAAGCACATCCGCAAGGCGCATGCCGACGGCCGCATCAAGGCCGGCGACAGCTTCACCACCGGCATGGGTGTGACGAGCCGCGCTCTCGATTTCGACGTCACCGTCTACGGCAAGATCGAACTCTGAAACGAAAAACCGCCGGCCCAAGGGCCGACGGCTTTGGTGTGTTGCGTGCCGCGCCGGTCTATTCCGCCGGCACGCCCAGCCTGGCCTGCCGCCGCGCGGCCCGGCGCTCGCGCCAGCGGTCGCGCCGCGCCGCGATATTGGCGATGCCCATCAGCGCCGCCGGCGTCACGATCAGCGTCAGCACCGTGGCGAAGCCGAGACCGAACACGATCGCGGTCGAAAGGCTGATCCACCACTGCGTCGCCGGCGCGCCATGCGTCACCTCGCGGCCGATGAAGTCGAGGTTGATGCCGAAGGCGATCGGCAGCACGCCGAGGATCGCCGTGACCGCCGTCAGCACCACCGGACGCGCGCGCTCGCGGCAGGTCTCGAGGATGGCCTCATAGGCGTCCTGCCCCTCGCGCCGCAGCCGGTCA
>JAHCKF010000292.1 GCA_026125925.1 Pseudolabrys sp. | reverse complement strand
GAGATAGGCCGCCTCCGGAATCGTCAGTTCGTTGACGCTCTTGTCGTAATAGGCGAGCGAGGCCGAGGCGACACCGTAGGCGCCGAGGCCGAGATAGATTTCGTTGAGGTACAGTTCGAGGATCTTGTCCTTCGAATACGTGCGCTCGATCTTGAGCGCGAGCAGCGCTTCCTTGATCTTGCGCGAGAACGACACCTCGTTGGTCAGCAGGAAGTTCTTCGCCACCTGCTGCGTGATGGTCGAGGCGCCCTGCGGGCGGCGGTTGGAGCCGAGGTTCTGCACATAGCTCAGCGCCGCGCGGGTGATGCCGATGAAATCGAGGCCGCCGTGCTCGTAGAAGTTCTTGTCTTCGGCGGCGAGGAAGGCGTGAATCACGAGCTTCGGCACCGCCTGGATCGGCAGGTACAGCCGGCGCTCGCGGGCGTATTCGGCGACCAGCGAACCGTCGGCCGCGTGCACGCGCGTCATCACCGGCGGCTCGTAGTCCTGGAGCTGCGAATAGTCCGGCAGGTCCTTGGAGTAGTGCCACAGCAGGCCGGAGACCGCGGCAACGCCCACGACGAACACGATGGTCCCCGCCGCGAACAGGAAGCCGAGGAAGCGCAGAAGTAATCTCATGAGCAAGTGACGCAACGTCCGCCCATGGCGGCGCTGTCCCGTAAGGTCATGGCGGAATTCACTGATCGCCCGCTTTTATGTTGAAACTGAGGCCGCTTTTCAACGGCAAGACAACGAGTTGCCGGCATCAATTGGCCCTCGCGCTGCCGCGCGCCAGGCGCGGTGCAAAGAACTGATCGACCGCCTGCGCGACCGCGGTCGCGGTCTTGGCCTGCCAGTTGCCGTTGGTCAGAAGCTTGAGGTCCTGCTTGGTCGACAGGTAACCGAGTTCGATCAGCACCGAAGGTACATCCGGTGCCGTGAGTACCTTGAACCCGGCCGACTTCAACGGGTGCTTGTGCAGCCGCGCCGTCGATTTCAGTTCGCCGACCACCGACCGGGCGAACTGCGAGGAATAGGTCTTGGTCTCGCGCTGCGCCAGATCGACCAGGATATTGGCGACATCGTCCGGCTCGGCGGTGAGATCGACGCCGGCGATCGCGTCAGCCTTGTTTTCGGCTTCCGCCAGCCGAGCGGCTTCGGCGTCCGAGGCGTTCTCTGACAGGGTGTAGACCGTGGCGCCCTCCGCCTGCCCTTCGCTCCTCGGCAGGCTGTCGCAGTGGATCGAGATGAACAGCGCCGCGTTATGCGAGCGGCCGAAACGCACCCGTTCCGACAGCGGTATGAAGGTGTCATCGGTCCGGGTCATGGCGACACGGTATTTGCCGCTCTGCTCCAGCCGCGCCCGCAACGTCGAGGCAAACTGCAGGACGATATCCTTCTCCAGCTCGCCGCTTTGCGCCCGCGCGCCCTGATCGATGCCGCCATGGCCGGGATCGAGCACGATCAGCGGCCGGGCGTCGTCGGGCGCCTTCGGGACGTCGGGCATCTTGGCGGTCACCCGGCGCTCCGGCCCGTTATCGAGCGTCAGCGCCTGCATGAAGCTGGTGCGGTCGGTGGTTGCCAGATCGACCACCAGCCGCGCCGGCTGATCGGCGGTGGCCTCGAGCGTGAACGCTTTCTCGATCTTCACAGGGCCGGAGGTGTCGAGGACCACACGGGACCCGCCTTGCATGATGAGCCCGTAGCGAAACGCCTTGACCAGGCCGCGCCCCTGCTCGCCGATCTTGTCCGGAAGATGGAATGCAACCTGCGGCAGGTCGAGGACGATGCGGTAGGGATTGGCCAGCGCAAAGGCGGCGAAGTCGAGTTTCCGCGACAGGTCCATGATAAAGCGGGTCTTCTGGCCGTCACCGCCGACTCGGACCGCCGTGACGGACGGCAGGTTCGGCGCGGCCGATTGCGCCAGCGCCGGGCCAGCCGGAAGCGCTCCGCCCAGCAAGGCGGCCAGCACCGCAACTATCGCCAGTGTCCGACCTGTCACCGATTCCGACCCTTTCGGACGCGGGTTCTACCCCATTACGAGCTGCGTCGGTTAACGGAAGTTGACGATTCGCGCTGATTCCGCGCAGTTCCGTACCGGACTGTGACGCGAAGGTCGCGGTAACCCAAGCCCCTACCCCGGAACCTCCGGCAAGCCGTTGCTTGCCATCCCGAGATTCCGGCCGTACATAGTAATTGCTGACGGTTATAGTTCCGGTTGTGCCGCGTTCGGGCATCCCGGCCCGCCAGTCCAGGATCGGTCCCTCGAGGAGGCAGGCCGGACGGACGGCGAAGCGAGCCGAAACCCGTTTGATGAACTTCCGTGTGAAGGACATCCGGAACAGCGCCTGGCCATCCCGGCCATTCGCATTCGACCATCAGCACATGACAATTCGGCAGCGCCGGTTCTTGGCGCGGCCGTAGCGCTACGGGTCGCAAATTTATGCTGCCGAGGTTGCAGCAAAAGCCATTCGAGGTCCCCCGCTTTCGCGAAGCCATCGTGACAGCGCGCTTTGCTATGGGCCTCGGCCTGCTTTGGCGTGAAAACGCGCCCCATTCCCTGAAACCCAATCAGGCCGCTTCCCCGCTCCGCCGCCAGAACAGCCGTTCTGGGCGCGGGCTTGCGCCGTCATGGCTATTGCCATGGCGCGAGCATGCGGGCCGCACGGCCTCAGTGAGACGTTCCAATGCCCGACAAAATGTTGATCGATGCGACCCACCCGGAAGAGACACGGGTGGTCGTGCTGCGCGGCAATCGCGTCGAAGAATTCGACTTCGAGTCCGCTAACCGCAAGCAGCTCCGCGGCAATATCTACCTCGCCAAGGTGACGCGCGTCGAACCGTCGCTTCAGGCGGCCTTCGTCGACTACGGCGGCAACCGCCACGGCTTCCTCGCCTTCTCCGAAATCCACCCCGACTACTACCAGATCCCGGTCGCCGACCGGCAGGCCCTGCTCGCCCAGGAAGAGCACGACGCGCGCCAGGCGGAAGCCGAGCATGAGAACCGTTCCTCGCGCGGCGGCCGTGGCCGGCACCGCCATCGTCGTTCCGATCGCTCGCGCGACGCCAGCCGCTCGGAAGCCGTTGCGCCCGAAGCCACGGAGACGCCCGCCGAACTGGCCGGCGAGGCCGCGCTGGGCGGTTTGCCGCCGAACGAAGCCGAACGCACGGAAACTCCGCTCGCCTCTCCCGAGGCGCCGATCACCGACAGCGACGTGATGGGCGAAGCCGCTCCGGCCGAAACCGAAACGGCGGCCGAACCGCGGGCCGAAGAGCCGGCGGCGCCGGAGCCGGTCGATATTCCGGCGATCCTCGAAAGCCGTTCCGAATCCGATACGCCCGCCGATGAGCCGGTCGCGGTTCAGCCCGAAGGCGGCGACGATCACGCCGAGACCGGCGACGAAGCTCTCCTGCCCGATGCCCAGTCGCTGCATGGCGGCGAGACCGAGACTGAAAGCGAAGAAGGCGAGCCCGCCGAAGCCCGCGCCGCGGACGAAGACGACGATGCCGAAAACGGCAACGGTGACGAGTCGCACGAGGACGAATCGGTGGAATCCGTCGGCGGCGCCGACGCGCTCGAGGAAGCGCAGGAGCGCACGCCGCGCTTCCGCCGCAACTACAAGATCCAGGAAGTCATCAAGCGCCGCCAGGTGATGCTGGTGCAGGTGGTCAAGGAAGAGCGCGGCTCCAAGGGCGCGGCGCTGACAACCTATCTGTCACTGGCCGGTCGCTACTCGGTGCTGATGCCGAACACCGCGCGCGGCGGCGGCATTTCGCGCAAGATCACCTCCGGCGAAGACCGCAGCCGCCTCAAGGAAATCGCCCAGGAGCTCGACGTGCCGGAAGGCATGGGCGTGATCCTGCGCACCGCGGGGGCCTCCCGCACCAAGATGGAGGTCAAGCGCGACTTCGAATATCTGCTGCGACTGTGGGAGACGGTGCGCGACCTGACGCTCAAGTCGATGGCCCCCACCCTCGTTTACGAGGAAGGTTCCCTGGTCAAGCGCTCGATCCGCGATCTTTATTCCAAGGACATCGACGAGATCATCGTTGCCGGCGAAGCGGGCTACAAGGAAGCGCGCGACTTCATGCGCATGCTGATGCCGAGCCACGTCAGGAACGTGAAGCTCTATTCGGACG
Source organism: Pseudolabrys sp. (assembly GCA_026125925.1). Next base: position 674 of record JAHCKF010000292.1, on the reverse strand, counting down.
CGCAGCCTTTGTTCACGCGCTACGGCATCGAGAGCCAGCTCGACGCCATGTTCCAGCCGACCGTGCAACTGCGCTCCGGCGGCTATATCGTCATCAACCAGACCGAAGCCCTAGTGGCAATCGACGTCAACTCGGGCCGCGCCACGCGCGAACATCACATCGAAGACACCGCGCTCAAGACCAATTGCGAGGCCGCCGAAGAAGTCGCGCGCCAGCTTCGCCTGCGCGACCTCGCCGGCCTCATCGTCATCGACTTCATCGACATGGACGAAGGCCGCAACAACCGCACGGTCGAGCGGCGCATGAAAGAAGCGCTCAAGCACGATCGCGCCCGCATCCAGGTCGGCCGCATCTCGCATTTCGGCCTGCTCGAGATGTCGCGCCAGCGCATCCGCACGTCGGTGCTGGAGTCTTCGACCGAGAAATGCCCGCTGTGCGGCGGCCTCGGCCACGTGCGCTCGGTGTCGTCGGTCGCGCTGCAATTGCTGCGCGCCATCGAGGAAACGCTGAACAAGGGCGGCACGCATAATCTCGTCGTGCGCACGCGCTCGGAAGTCGCGCTCTATGTCCTCAACCACAAGCGTGCGCATCTGCGCGCGCTGGAAGAGCGCTTCCGCATCACCATCACGATCTCCGCGGACTCCACGGTGGCGCCGCAGGTCTCCTACATGGTC
>JAHCKF010000291.1 GCA_026125925.1 Pseudolabrys sp. | reverse complement strand
GCAGGTGCTGACGCGCTATGGCGGCACGCGTATCGGCCGCCAGGAGATCGACGGCGAGATCATCGAGGAACGCGCCGACGCGCTGTGGACGCGCGCCGGCCTCGAGAGCTGCCGCGTCGCGGCCGCGACGCCCGAAGAACTGAACCAGACGCGCATCGTGGTCGCCAACGATCCGCCGGCCTCGGCCAAAAGGGGCGCCGATGCCTGCGGCATGGTCGCCGCCGGCCGCGCCGGCGACGGCACTATCTACGTCATCGAGGATGCCAGCATCGCCGGCGTGACGCCGCAGGCCTGGGCGATGAAGGCGGTGGCGCTGTGGCGAAGACTCAAGGCCGATTGCCTGATCGCCGAGGTCAATCAGGGCGGCGACATGGTCAAGGCGGTGATCGCCGAGGCGGACCGCGAGGTGCCGGTGATCGCGACGCGGGCGACGCGCGGCAAATATCACCGCGCCGAACCGGTGTCGCAGCTCTACGAACAGGGCCGCGTCAAACATGCCGGCACGTTCCCGGCGCTGGAGGACGAGATGTGCGACTTCGGCATCGACGGCCTGTCGTCGGGCCGCTCGCCCGACCGGCTCGATGCGCTGGTGTGGGCGGTGGCGGCGCTGACATTTGCGGCGCGGCCCGAGCCGCGGATCAGGGTGCTGTGACAGACTTGTTTATAAATGGCAGAGGCCGGCAACCCTCGATCGTTGTCGAGTGCCTGCAATGCAACCGTGTTTGCGGCGGACAGAATCAAACAATGCGCCGAACTGCGCCGTTCCGGGACAGCATTCGTGCATGGCTGCGTCAATTCGGCTCTGACGGCGCGGGCAAGATTTGTGTCGCGAATGACTCAATCTCGGCAACGATGTGTCGCGCAGCCGACTGAATCAGCCCGTAAAACCGCGATTTCCCGTGAGTTGTTTATTCCGTATGCGAATCTGCCGACACAAACCTTAACGTGCATGGCTTAAGCATAAGTCATGCTTCCGGTTGTCATTCTTTGGTCACATTGAGACGTTGGGAGGGGAACAACTAAACGCTTGCGGCATTCTCAGATGCCGCTCCTGCCATCTGCGGCGTTAATGCCGCCTTCAAGACAGGTGACCAGAATATTGAAACGAGCTGTACTCGCGGTCGTGACGATCGCGTCGATCACGGCGGCGGCGACGAGCGCCGACGCCCGACCGAAGCATCGAGCCACCACGCATGCCGCCACGGTAACGTGCGACGCGCGCGGTTGTTCAGATAATCCCATGACCAAAAATGCGGCCGCGCAGAATACGCGCGGCGTGGAGCGCCGGGCGACCCGCCAGGCGCGAGAGATTTCTGCACGGCGCGCGCATCGCCCGCGGCAGGCTCAGGTCCAAGCCCGGGCGCATTCCCGGGGGCAGGTGACCTGCAACGCCCGCGGATGCTCGGACAATGCGCTGGCCGCGCAGGCCACGGCCACGGCGGCGGACGCTTCGGCGTCGTTGCCGACGGCGGCGACCGGCCGGTCTGCCGGCCGCACCCAGATCGCCGATGCCAACGGCAATGGCGTGATCCTCGGCGGCCGGCCGAGCGGATGCCCGCACCGCTTCTGCGGCTGCGAGGCTTCGCTCTATGTGTTCGGCGAGATCCGCAAGGATCTCAACCTTGCCGCCAACTGGGCGCGTAAATTCCCGCGCACCCAGCCGGCCCCGGGTATGGTCGCGGCGCGCTCGGGCCACGTCTTCGTGCTGATGAGCCACGTCGAAGGCAACAAGTGGATGGTCCACGACGGCAATTCCGGGGGTGGCAAGACGCGCCGGCATGTCCGCTCGATCGCGGGCTACGCCATCGTCAATCCGCACGCCTCGCGCTACGCGGCGAACTAGAATCGTGCTCTTCACCTTTCCCGTTGGGAGAGGTCGGCTTGCGAAGCAAGCCGGGTGAGGGGTTACAAACCAACCGGTTCAGTTGCCCCCTCACCCCAACCCTCCCCCACAGGGGAGAGGGGGGTGGGCTGCGAACTTGGCCCGCGCCCGATTTCTCAAATCAGAGGAGCCCGCCGTCACCGGCGGGCTTTTTTCATGCTCGACACCTTGAAGAGACTGTTGCGCCCCGCCGAACAAAAGGCCACGCGCACCGGACGGCTGATCGCATTTGAATCGGGCGGCCGCGCCCGCTGGACGCCGCGCGACTACGCGGCGCTCGCCCGCGAGGGTTACACCCGCAACGCCATCGTGTACCGCGCCGTGCGGCTGACCGCCGAGGCGGTCGGCAGCCTGTCCTTCGCGCTCTACGACGGAGACGACGAACTCACCGCGCATCCGCTCATCGATCTGATGGCGCGGCCCAATCCGCGGCAGGACGGGCCGGGCCTGCTCGAGGCCATCGCCGCACAGCTTTTGCTGTCGGGCAATGCCTATGTCGAGGCGGTGAAGGTCGCGGGCGAGGGCAGCCCACGCGAACTCTACGCGCTGCGGCCCGACCGCATGAAGGTGGTGCCGGGGCCGGACGGCTGGCCGGCGGCTTTCGATTACACGGTGACGGGGCGGACGGTGCGTTTCGTGCAGGAGGGGGCGCCGCCGCCGATCCTGCATCTGACCTTGTTCAATCCGCTCGACGACTATTACGGGCTCAGCCCGCTGGAGGCGGCGGCGATCGCCATCGACACGCACAACAGCGCCGCCACCTGGAACAAGGCGCTGCTCGACAACGCGGCGCGGCCGTCCGGCGCGCTGGTCTATGCCGGCGGCGACGGCTCGATGCTGACCGACGCGCAATATGAACGGCTGAGGAGGGAACTGACCGAGCGTTATGAAGGCGCCGCCAATGCCGGGCGGCCGCTGGTGCTCGAGGGCGGGCTCGACTGGAAGGCGATGTCGCTGTCGCCCAAGGACATGGACTTCATGGAGGCCAAGCATTCGGCGGCGCGCGAGATCGCGCTCGCCTTCGGCGTGCCGCCGATGCTGCTCGCCATTCCCGGCGACAACACTTACTCGAATTACGCCGAGGCCAACCGCGTTTTCTATCGCCAGAGCGTGCTGCCGCTGGCGAACCGCATTGCCGTGGCGCTGGCGCAGTGGCTGGCGCCCGGCTTCGGCACGGCGAAACTGACGCTGGCCGTCGATACCGATCGCATCGAAGCGCTGAGCGCCGACCGCGCCGCGCTGTGGGAACGCGTCACCAGGGCGCCGTTCCTCAGCGTCAACGAGAAGCGCGCCGCGACCGGCTACGGCGCCATCGAAGGTGGCGATGTTTTAATGTCGTAAGCGGCGAGGGAACAGGAACGGCGTCGCGGCGGCGCCGTTCTCTCCATGAGCTTTGCGCTCACAAGGTCGCGCGGAGCGGAACAACTTCATGGAACAAAGGTGCAAGATGAACAGCAAACCGATGCTCGCGATCGGCGTCGCCGCCGCATTCGCGCTCGCCGCCGGCGCCGCGCAGGCGCAGACCAACTCGAGCGGCAACAAGGGCACGGCGGCGCCGGCGCAGGCGACGTCCGGCGAGATGAGCGGCAAGAGTACGACTAGCAAGGCCAGCAAGGCCGACCAGGCGTTCCTCAAAGAGGCGATGCAGGGCGACATGGCCGAGGTCAAGATGGGCGAACTGGCGCAGCAGAAAGGCGAGAGCGACGGCGTCAAGACCTTCGGCGAAACGCTGGTCACCGATCACGGCGATCACCTCAAGAAGCTCGAGGCGGCTTCGGCGGAGATGGGCGTATCGGTGCCGGACGGCATGAGCGCCAAGCAGAAGGCGGATCACGACAAGCTGAGCAAATTGTCCGGCGCCAAATTCGACCGGGAATTCGCCAAGCACATGGTGACGGACCACAAGAAGGACATCGCCAAGTACCAGGCGGAAGCCAAGAAGACCGGCCCACTGGCCGATCTCGCCAAACAGACCGTGCCGGTGTTGCAGAAGCATCTGAAGATGGCGCAGGACCTCGACAAGCCGGCGGCGACCACCGGCAGCAGCGGCAAGATGCGCTGACGCTGACGGCAGATCTCTGAACGATCCGCGGTTTGCGCCGCACGATCACGCCCGTCGCGGGACACCGCGGCGGGTTTTTTGTTGAGCAGTCTCGTCCCGGGCGCAGCGCAGCGCGTCAGCGATGCGTTGCAGAACCGGGACCGCCAAAAACTCGAATCTGGGACGGCCCCGGTTCTGCGCAGCGGCATTTCATGCCGCAGCGCGCCCGGGGCAAGCCTGCAGCATGCCCGACATCATCGACATGTTTTCCGCGCGCGGCGATCTCGCCCACGTGGCGCTGCTCCTATGGGCGCTGTCGTCGAGCGCGCTCGCAGGCTTCGCCTTGCGCGAACTGGCGGCGGCAAGCCGGCGCTTCGACGACTTCGTGCGCGAACTCGCGCGCTTCAACGAACGCTTCAACCGCGACCGTATCGGAGGGGACTGATGGATACGCTGCATGACGTGCTGCGCTCGATCAAGGGCGACACCAGAAGCGCGCCGGCGCCAGGCCGCCGCGACCATCTCACCGTGTTTCGCGAATTCCTCGACCATCTCGACCGCGCCGCCAAGCGCAGAAGCGCGCCGCCGCAGCGGGCGACGAAGATGAAGGCGCGGCGCGGACGGAAGTAGCGCTTCACACTCCACCAATCCTGCGAAAAACGCCGCTCCGCCTCATCCTGACGAGTATCGCGATAGCGATGCGCCTCGAAGGATGGGCGGCCCATGTTTCGAGACGCGCCCTTCGGGCGCTCCTCACCATGAGGCCGAGCAGGTGAAGGAAGACTCATGCTCGCACTCAACTCTGACCCCACCGTCGCCTCCGTGTTCGCGCCGAAGACGCGCATCCACGACGACGGCACCGTGGAAGGCTACGCCTCGCTGTTCGG
>JAHCKF010000290.1 GCA_026125925.1 Pseudolabrys sp. | reverse complement strand
GCGAAAAGCTCGGCTCCACCGAATTCCTCGGCTACGAAACCGAGAGCGCCGAAGGCGTGGTCTCGGCGCTGGTCAAGGACGGCAAGGAAATCGAGGCGCTGAAGGCCGGCGAGACTGGCCAGATCGTGCTCAACCAGACGCCGTTCTACGGCGAGTCGGGCGGCCAGGTCGGCGACACCGGCGAGATGCGCGCAACCGGCGTCAAGATCGCCGTCACCGATACGCAGAAGAAGCAGGGCGACCTGTTCGTTCACGACGTCAAGGTGGTCGAGGGCACGGTGAAGGCCGGCGATCCGCTGCTGCTCGAAGTCGATCACAGCCGCCGTTCCGCTATCCGGCAGAACCATTCGGCGACGCATCTGTTGCACGAGGCGCTGCGCCTGGTGCTCGGCGATCACGTCGCGCAGAAGGGTTCGATGGTCTCGCCCGATCGCCTGCGTTTCGACTTCTCGCATCCCAAGCCGGTGACCGCGCACGAGCTGGCGCAGGTCGAGGAGATCGCCAACGACATCGTGTTGCAGAACGCGCCGGTGACGACGCGATTGATGGCGCTCGACGATGCGCGCGCCTCCGGCGCCCGTGCGCTGTTCGGCGAGAAGTATGGCGATGAAGTGCGCGTCGTCGCGATGGGCGAGGGTTCGGGCAACACGCTCGGCTGGTCGGTCGAATTGTGCGGCGGTACGCATGTGAAGCGTACCGGAGATATAGGCTTCATCACCGGCCTGACCGATTCAGGCGTCGCCGCCGGCGTCCGCCGCCTCGAGGCCATGACCGGCAAGGCGGCGCGGCATTACGTCAACAAGGAGCTCAACATCGCGCGGCACGCCGCGGCCGAGCTGAAGGCGCCACTCGAGGAAATGCCGGCGCGCATCGCGGCGCTCATCGACGAGCGCAAGAAGCTGGAGCGTGAGCTGACCGACGCGCGCAAGAAGCTGGCGATGGGCGGCGGTGCAGGCGCCGCGGGGGGCAGTGCGCCCGCCGACATCCGCACCGTCGGCGACATCAAGCTCATGGCGCGCGCCGTGACCGGCATCGACATCAAGGACCTCAAGTCGCTGGCCGACGAAGGCAAGAAGCAGATCGGCTCCGGCGTCGTCGCGCTGGTGGCGACCAGCGAGGACGGCAAGGCCGGCATCGTCGTCGGCGTCACCGCCGACCTGACGGCGCGCTTCAACGCCGTCGACCTGGTGCGCAAGGCCTCCGAAGCGCTCGGCGGCAAGGGCGGCGGCGGCCGGCCCGACATGGCGCAGGCCGGCGGTCCGGACGGCGCCAAGGCCGACGCGGCCTTGAAGGCGGTTGAGGCCGCGCTGGCGGGGTAGGCTTCGGTCATTCCGGGGCGCGCGTTAGCGCGAACCCGGAATCCAGCCATGTACACCGATCAACTTGCTGGATTCCGGGTCCGCGCGCTTGAGGCGCGCGTCCCGGAATGACATTCTCTGGCGATGATCGGCCACATCCATCTCACCCTCATCATGCTCGCCGCCTTCATCGCCGTGGCGAGTCCAGGGCCCGCGGTGCTGGCGATCGCCGGCACGTCGATGAAGGCCGGCCGCCGCAGCGGTCTCGTGTTCGCCTCCGGCGTCACCACCGGATCGCTGACCTGGTCGATCGCCGCCGCCGCCGGTCTCTCCGCCGTGATGCTGGCCAATGCCTGGCTGATCGAACTGATCCGCTATTTCGGCGCCGCCTATCTTCTGTACCTCGCCTTCAAGTCGGCGCGTTCGGCGCTGACGCCAGGTGGCGCGACGCTTCAGGGGCTGGCGGCGGCGTCGCCGCGGCGCGCCTTCGTGCGCGGGCTGACGTTGCATCTGACCAATCCGAAGGCGATCCTGTTCTTCGGCTCGCTGTATTCCTTCGGTGTGCCGGCCGACGCCACGGTCGCCGATCTAGCGCTTATCGTCGCCGCCGTCGGCGTGCAGAGCGCCATCGTGTTGCACGGTTACGCGCTGCTGTTTTCCAACCCCGTGGTGGTCGCCGGCTATCTCAGGCTGCGGCGCTGGTTCGACGGCGCCTTCGCCGCCGCCTTCGGCTATGCCGGCTACAAGATCCTGTCTGCCAAGCTGCAGAGCTAGGCGACAGCGGTTCCGGCGGCCGCGAGGCGAGGGGCGCTGCCGCCCTCGTGTATTCTGGTCGGGCGATTCGAGTGCGGAGCGGGTGCTGCCGCCGCCAAATCGCGCCGCCGCCTCAGAGGACGACCGACTTGCTGCATGCCGAGGGCCTCAAGGGTCTTATTATTTTCCTCGCCGTGGCCGGTGTCATCGTGCCGCTGTTTCACCGCGCCCGCATCGGCACGGTGCTCGGATTTCTGCTCGCCGGCGTGGCGCTGGGTCCGCACGGCCTCGGCCGCTTTGCCGACGCGCATCCATGGCTGAGCTACGCCACCTTCGATGATCCCGAGCGCGGCGCGCTGCTCGCCGAGGCCGGCATCGTCGTGCTGCTGTTCCTGCTGGGCCTCGAACTGTCGTTGCAGCGGCTGTGGCAGTTGCGGCGTTTCGTGCTCGGCGTCGGCTTCGCTCAGGTGCTGATCAGTACCGTGGCGATCGGTGCCGCGGTGCGCTTCACCATCGGCGCGCCGCCGGCCGGTATCGTTCTAGGCCTGTGCCTCGCGCTGTCCTCGACCGCGATCGTGATGCAACTGCTCGCCGAACAACATCGCGTCGCGCATCCCACCGGCCGCATCGCGTTGTCGGTGCTGCTGTTCCAGGATCTGATGGTGGTGCCGATCCTGTTCGTCGTCGGCGTACTGGCCAGCGCCAAAAGCGGCACCGCGCCGGCCTCGGTCTTCGATCTGATCCAGCCTTTCGCGTTGGCGCTGGGTGCGGTGGTGGCGCTGCTGCTGATCGGGCGCTTCCTGGTCCGGCCGTTGCTGCGCTCGGCGGTGCGCACCGGCAGCCGCGATCTGATCATGGCCATCGCGCTGCTCATCCTCGTCACCTTTTCGGTGGCAACGGGGCTGTCAGGCCTGTCGGTGGCGCTCGGCGCCTTCCTCGCCGGCATGCTGCTGTCGGATTCGGAAGCGCGGCACCACATCGAGGTGGATCTGGAGCCGTTCAAGGGGCTGCTGCTCGGCATCTTCTTCATCACCGTCGGCACCAATGTCGATCCGGTCGTCGTGGCCGGCGATGCCGGCTGGATCGCCCTGGCGCTGGTGGCGCTGCTCGCCGGCAAGGCGATCATCCTGTACGGCGTCGCGCGCGCCTTCGGGGTATCGCGCGGCGTGGCGATCGAGGTCGCGATGCTGCTGGCGCAGGCCGGCGAATTCGCCTTCGTCGTCCTCGGCGTCGCGCGCGGCAATGCGTTGCTGTCGCCGCGTCTCGCCACCGCCGCAACGGCGGTCGTCGCCTTGAGCATGCTGGTGACGCCGTTCCTCGCCATGGCCGCCCGCCGCTTGGCCAGGCGCTTCGACCGCGCCGAACATGCGGCCGAGGCGCCGGGTCTCGACGGCGCCGGCTTCGACAATCACGTCGTCATCGGCGGTCTGGGCCGGGTCGGCCAGATGATCGCGCGCGCGCTCGAAGCGGAAGGCATCCCCTATGTCGCGCTCGATGCCAATGGCGAGCGCGTCAATGCCGCGCGCTCGCAGGGCCTGTCGGTCTATTTCGGCGATTCCGGGCGGCCCGAACTTCTGGAGCGCATCGGCGGTCGTCACGCTCGCGCCTTTGTCGTCACGGTCAACAATGCCAAGGCCGCCGAGCGAATGGTGAGCGCCGCGCGCGCCATCAAGCCTGAGGCCGTGGTGCTGGCGCGCGCCGTGGATCCGGCGCATGCGCAGCGGCTGATCGGACTCGGCGCCGTCGGCGTCATTCCGGAGACCGTTGAAGCGAGCTTGCAGCTCGCCGCGCGTGTTTTGGAAAAGCTCGACCTGCCGGAGACGGCCGTGGACGAGCGCATCGAGGCGATGCGGCAGCAGGAGCTGCGGCGGCTGACGCAAGGGCAGGGCTGAGCGAGGCCTGCGTTGCCGCGTTATCGTCCGGCTGCGGCGGTGCGGGCTAGCGGCGCAATGCGGTCGATGCGGTTGGTCCAGACGCCGCCATCGTAACCGGCGGGGAGCTCGTTGAACTGCGCGGGGTCGTCAATGCCGCTGGCGCCGTCGCTGCCGTCATAGGGACCGGCGACCAGCACGATCGAGCCGACGCGGTTCATGCGGCGCACGAATTTGTGCGGCCAGCCCCAAGCGAAAGGCGCGATGTTCGACGGCAGGATGATCAGCGAGTTGCGGCATTCCTTCGGCACGAAGCCGGACCAGCCGAACAGCAGGTAGCGCACCGCGCAGGATTTCAAAGAATGCCGCGACATCGCCGCGACATCCGGCAGTTTGCGGCGCAACGCCTCGATCGGCTTGTCGCCGCCATAGACCATCAGCCGGTCGCGCGCCTGCGGCGTCAGCGCCGCGAGCCGCGCCGCCAGCCGCTCGCCTTCCGCCGGATCGTTGCTCTTGACGTTGATCAGGAAGCGCCGCTCGGGAAAGGCGGCCAGCACCTCGTCGAGCGACGGCATCAGGCCGACGCCCTGGCCGCGGAAGGGGAAGGTCTTGCCGCCGTCGGCGGTGTAGCCATAGCCGATGTCGAGCTTCTTGAGGTCGGCGAGCGAATGTTCGCGCGTCACGCCGTGGCCGTCGGTGCGGCAGTCGAGCGTCCAGTCATGGAAGACGGCAAAGCCTCCGTCGGTCGTCGGCTGCACGTCGAATTCGACGATGTCGGCGCCGTCGGCAAAGGCGGCCCGCATCGAGGCGATGGTGTTCTCGAGATAGCTATAGGCCGGCGGATCGATCCGCGCCGCGGTGCAGGTCTCGTTGGTCAAGCCGTCGCGGTGATA
>JAHCKF010000029.1 GCA_026125925.1 Pseudolabrys sp. | reverse complement strand
CGTCATCCCGCCGAACGCGACGCTGATGTTCGACGTCGAGCTGCTCGGCGTTAAGTAACGCACCCCTGTTCGCATCTCATCAGGGCCTCCGGCGCCGACGCGCCGGAGGCCTTTTCGCGTTAAGGGCCGGTTAACCATGATTTCTTACCGTTCGTTAACCCATCGGGAATGCAGACGTGACGACGGCCATCGGCTCTAACCCCTATACCGCCGCGGGCTCTGCCTACGGCGCGCAAACCGCTGGCGCCACCACGACGGTCCAGGCCAAGACTTCGAGCACGGGCAGCAACGCCGGAGCGGCCGCGGCGACCGGGACCGATACCATCGAACTGTCGGATGCCGCCAAGGCCTACCTGGCCAGCCAGTCAAGCAACGCCGCCGACCTCGCCACCGGCGCGCGGAAATGGTTCGACGCGCAATACAAAACCACCGGCCTCGCCTCGCCGATGCTCGACGGCAGCGTGGCGCTGGATATGACGTCGATCAGCCGCGAGACGCTGTCCGTCGTCGCCGCCAACAGCGACGGCCTGTTCAGCAAGGACGAGGTCCTGGCCGCGGGCGTGACGTTGCAGAAACGCTTCGACGATGCGCTGGCGCCGCATGTCGTCGTGGCCCGGCATACCGGCGATTATGCCGCGCTGTACAAGGCCGCCGCCGATTACCTCGACAAGGCCGGCGCCGACGAACGCGCGACGCCGCTGTGGACCAGCACCAAACAGGCCGTCGATGAGGGTTTGGCGCTGGCGAAAAAATCGCCGATGCAGGCGCCGCAGACATCGAACGGCAACGATCCGGTCGCGGCGCTGCTCGAGCAGACCTCGCAGGTCGGCGGCGCGAGAGATGTGGACTCCGACGCCGACGCGGCTACCGATGCAAGGGCGCGGCTCGATGCGCTCGCCAACAAGGCGCGCGACGCCGGCACCGAACTGGTGTTCGATGCCTCGCGCAAGACCGGCCAGCTCGTCGATTTTTCCAGCTTCAGCAACCGGGCGCTCGCCGTCATGACCCTCGACCAGAGTGGCCAGTTTTCGGTCGACGAAGCGCGTGCGGCGAAAAGAGAACTCGACCAGCGCAACCGCACCAGCCTCATGGCGGTGTTCAACGGCTCTAACGGCGATGTCGGCAGCCAGAGTCTGGCGCTGCTCAGCCACTACAACAGCATGAGCGCTGCCGAAAAGCTGGCCTCGGGCTACAACAGCGACCTGGAAAGCCGGCTGGTGCAGAATTACCGCCTGGCGTCGATGTTCGGCGGCGGGGCGGCGCCCGGCAGCTCCGGCAACGGCAGTAATCCCAGCCTGCTCAGCTACTTGAGCTGACGGCGCGGCGCTTCCACGGCAGCAGGCTGCCGAGCAGCGCGTCGGCCAGCGAGGTCGATGGCGCTTCGCTCGTGCGCCCGTCATGCACCAGTTGGTGGATGAAGCCTAGTTTTCGGATCACCGCCGGCGACAGCACGAAGGGATATAGGTCGCGCGCGCCGATGGCGCGGCTGACATTATTCATGGCGAACACGTAAGGCAGCCAGGCATCGATGATCTGCTCGATGCTGTCGGCGCGATAGGGGTCGAACGTCACTTTGGCGGCGAATTCCCCGGTGTCGTCCACCTTGGGGCGGACCGACATGCCGGACGCCGCCACCATCTCCAGCGTGTCGACGATGTGCAGATAATGCGCCCAGGTCTCGGCGAAGTCCTCCCACGGATGGCTGGTCGCGTAGGTCGACACGTAGTTGTCTTGCCAGTTGGCCGGCGGCCCTTCGGCATAGTGACGTTGCAGCGCCTCGCCATAGTCCACGCTGTCATCGCCGAACATGGCGCGACAGGCATCGAGCTTGCCGCCGTCGCGGACCAGCACGTCCCAATAATAATGGCCGATTTCGTGACGGAAATGGCCGAGCAAGGTGCGGTACGGCTCGCCCATGGCGACGCGGCGTCGCTCGCGCTCGGCATCGTCGGCCTCGGCCAGCGCGATGGTGATGCGGCCGTTGTCGTGGCCGGTCATCACTTTCGGCGCGCCCTTGGCCGGCGGATCGGCGAGGAATTCGAACGACAGCCCGTGCTCGGGATCGTCGATCACGGTCTTGAGCGGCAGGTTGAGGCGCAGCAGCGAGTAGAACAGGCGGTGCTTGGCCAATTCCAGCACCTGCCACGCGCCGAGCTGCCCGGGCACCGACAAATCCGGCACCACCGCATTGTGCCGGCACGCCAGGCAATAGGCATCGGTCGTGCCATCCGGCACGAACCAGTTGCAGGCACTATGCTGGGCATTGACGCACAGAAGACGCTTCTGCCCCGGCGCGTTCAGCGGCTTCCACCAGTTGTCGCCGAGCGGCTCGATCGCCGTCATCTCCGTGCGGGCCGGGCCATAAGCGAGCCGGTGCCCACACACCTCACAGGAATGGTTCTCGAAATAGACGATGTTGCCGCAGGACTGGCACTTGAACAGCTTCATGGGCTTGCCGTGTTGGTGGAATTGCCGGCGAAACGGGCTTGCGAGAACGCCGGCCGCACCGGGGAGTTCCGCGGCCGACGCCCGTTATGACACCGACCACGACAAAGGCCGCGCCCTTTTTCAAGGACGCGGCCTGTCAACGAGGTCTTCGGCCAAGTTTGCGCCGGTTACTCCGCCGCAACGGCCGTCTTCGGCAACTTGTCCTGCGCCGACACCAGCCGGCGCATGATCTTGAGATCGCGATCCGACAGTTGCAGGCAGGCATCGGCCCAGACACGGACGATGCGGTCGAGTTCATCGAGCGACAGCGGCATCACCTGGCGCCCCGCCTCGAACACGGCCCGGGCCCCGATATGGCGTCGCTTGTTGCGCTGCATGTATTCGCGCGCCGCGGCAAGGCCCTGCCCCGGCTCGACAACCATGTGGACCAGACCCGCATCCTTCATTTCCTGAGCGGAGTAGGTCCGGCCGGTCAGCATCATTTCTTCGGCGAAGGCCGCGCCGCAACGGCGCGCGACGAGGCTGTAGGCGCCCATGCCCGGGAACAGCCCGAACAGAGTTTCCGGGAAGCCGAACTTGGCTTGGCTCTCGGCGATGATGACGTTGAACGACAGCAGCGATTCAAAACCGCCGCCCAGAGCGTTGCCCTGCGCCAGACCGATGGTGATCATCGGCAGGCCGAGCGTGTACATGTTCCGATGCAGGATGCGCACGCAGGACTCGCCATAGCCGATCAAGGCCTGACGATCGCGCTTACGGATCAACTGCGCGAACAGGTCGAGATCGCCGCCGAGGTTGAAGACACCTTCAGTGCGTGAGCCGAGCAGCAGGTAATCGAGCTCACCGGGCCGATCCTTGAACTCGGCGACAATACCGCGCTGCCAGGCGTGGAAGTCTTCCAGCAGGTCGGGGTTGTAGCTCGGCCGCCCCCGCGGACGCATGAACGTCCACAGCGCGCCCAGCTCCTTCTCGAAGCTGACTTCGAGCTGCTCGAGTTCGAACAGCCGGCGCGCATCGGTCGTGCGCTTGAGGTCGATGACGTTGGAGCTGGTGACCAGAGCCTCGGCCGACTTGGAATAGACGACGTTGAGGTCGGTCGGTTTGAGGTCAAAGCTATTAACTGCCGGACCGAGGCCCGACAGGTTGGATCGCGCGTCACTACGGGTTGCCGGCTTGGCGCCGGCAGGACCGGGATTGGAATACGCAAACATCGACACTTCCATACGCCCGTTAACTGTCTCTTTACCCTAACAGAATCCTAAGCCTTCAGCAATAAATCCCTACCTCCGATTGCATGGGTGATCCGCGATGGCCGCGGGTGGACCCGACAATTAACAGCTAGAATGGCTCATAACTCGATCGTTAACTAAGATCGATGAAAGCGAGTCGCGGGAAGGCCCGAGGTTCCATGGCTGGTGACGGCACCGGGGTGCCGCCTGACGACCGCTTAAACTTTAGGCGTAGTGTTCGGCATTTCTTCAGCACGTCTCAAGTTTGAACCCGGCGTTTGCGTCCTGTTGAGCAGACGTGTGTAGCCTCCCGACGTCCAAAACCGCGCTCAAAGCGACATGCTGATCAGGAAGCTGCTTCAGACCCGCAAGGCCGACGCCAATCTCCCCACGGAGATTCGGGCGGCGCTGGTCGATGCCCTGTTCGCACCGATCGCCTCGCTGATCGTCGGCGCCGTCGCCTGCTCGATCATCGGCGCCGCCGTGGCCTTCCGGGCCGGCGACCCCTCGCTGCTGGCGGTCTCGACGACCATTCTGGCGGTCGGGCTGATCCGCGTGATCTCGGCGATCCTGTACAAGCGCTATAAGCTGATCGACCACGGCGCGACCAAGTTTTGGGAACTCGTCTACGAATATGGCGCCTGGGCCTTTTCCGGCCTGCTCGGGCTGCTGTGCTGGCTGACCATCACCCACACCAGCGACTCCTCGCTGCAGATGGCGGTGACGACGATTTCGGCCGGCTACGGCGCGGCCATTTCCGGCCGCAATGCCGCCCGCCCCTTCATCGCCGTCGGCCAGCTCACTTTGTGCACGCTGCCGATGGCGGTCGCACTGCTGATCTACCCGGACTGGCTGCACCGCACGCTGGGCTTCGTGGTGCTGCTGTTCATGTACGGCATGATGGATATCACGCTCTGCATCCGTGAAATCATCATGCAGGCGCTGACCATGACGCGGAAGGAAGCGGCGCTCGCCGCCCGCTTCGAGGAACAGGCCAACCGCTTTGACGTGGCCCTCAACAACATGTCGCACGGCCTGTGCATGCTCGACGCCCAGGACCGGCTGCAGGTCTGGAACGAACGCTTTCTCGAACTGCTGCATTTGCAGAACGCGCCGGTGCGCGTCGCCATGCGGCTCACCGAGCTCATCCGCTATAGTCTGCGGGCGCGCAACTACACCTCCAAGAGCGTGAAAACCGTGGTCAGCGAACTGGTGCGCGGCCTTCGCCAGGATAATTTCGACCAGTTCCAGATCTCGCTCGACGGCGCCCGAACCATCGCGATTTCGCGGCGGATGATGCCGGACGGCGGTTCGGTCATCATCTTCGAGGACGTGACGGAGCGGAACAGCGCCCAGGAGCGGATTGCGCATCTGGCGCGTTTCGACGAACTGACAGGGCTGGCCAACCGCACGCAATTCCGCGAACGCATTGCCGCGACGCTCGCCGCGGTGCAGGAGCGCGAAAACCACATCGCGATCCACCTCATCGACCTCGACCGTTTCAAGGCCATCAACGACACGCTTGGCCATCCGATCGGCGACATGCTGCTCAAGGAGGTCGCGGAGCGGCTGCGCGCCATCGTGACCGGCGGCGACATGATCACCCGCTTCGGCGGCGACGAATTTATCATCCTGCAAAGCGCCACTCCCCGGCAGCAGGACGCCAACGCGCTGGCCCTGCGCATCGCCAGCACCATTCGCGAGCCTTTCGAGATTGCCGGCCATCGCATCGACATCGGCGCCTCGATCGGCATCGCGATGGCGCCGCATGATGGCGTCGACGCCGACGAACTGCTGAAGAAGGCCGACATGGCGCTGTACGCCGCCAAAAACGGCGGCGGCGGCGGACATCGTTTCTTCGCCATCGACATGGAGGACGCCGCGCAGGAGCGCCGCGCCCTCGAACTCGACCTGCGCGAGGCCATCGCGCTCGACCAGTTCGAACTGCATTATCAGCCGCTGGTCGATCTGCACACCGGCAGGATCACGAGCTGCGAGGCGCTGATGCGCTGGAGCCATCCGATGCGCGGCAATATCCCGCCATCGGTGTTCATCCCGGTGGCGGAAGAGACCGGCCTGATCATCGCGCTGGGCGAGTGGGCGCTCAACCGCGCCTGCGCCGACGCCTCGGGCTGGCCGCGGGACATCCGCGTCGCGGTCAACCTGTCGCCGGTCCAGTTCCGTGATCAGGGCCTCGGCCTGCAGGTCGTGGCGGCGCTGGCGAAGTCGGGCCTGTCGCCGCATCGGCTCGATCTCGAAGTCACCGAAAGGTTGCTGCTCGAGGACAATGACAGCACGCTCAAGACCATGCAGCAGTTGCACGGCCTCGGCGTCAGCCTGTCGCTCGACGATTTCGGCACCGGCTATTCCTCGCTCAATTACCTGCGCAAGTTCCCGTTCCACAAGATCAAGATCGACCGCTCCTTCATCGCCGATCTCGGCGACGGCCGCGATGCGCGAGCCATCATCGGCGCCGTGGCGGCGCTCGGCGCCGGCCTCGACAAGACGGTGGTTGCCGAAGGCATCGAAACCGAGGAACAGATGAACCTGGTGCGCTCGCAAGGCTGCCAGGAAGGCCAAGGCTATCTGTTCGGCAAGCCGATGAGCGCCACCGACATCCGCACCCGCCTTGACGCGCCGGTTGTCCCCATCAAGCGGGTGCGCGTGGCCTGAACGGCCTCGAAGCAGGGCCGGCAAGGGCCCGACAAAGGGCCGACATTGCACGGCCCGGCCATAGGCTCTATCCCTTTCCCCGATTGTCGAAACGAACCGGAAGCCGCGCGGACCGACGCCGGCCGAAGTGAGAGCCGTGGCGCGCCGCTCCTATATCGAGGAAAATCCGTCGCCCTGGGCGGTCTGGTCGTCGCGGCTGGCGCTGTTCGGCCTTGCCGTCGGCATGCTGTCGGGCCTCATCCTGGCCACCGGTTTCCTTGAATTCGGCCCGGCGCTGGCCACCCTGGTCGCGGCACTGGCCTTCGCCGCCGTCGCCATCCTGTTCGCCTTCGCCGCCTTCGTCTCCATCTGGCGTCAGGGCGTCAGCGGTCTGGGCCGGGCGTTGCGCGGGCTGTTCTTGGGGCTTCTGCTGCTGGCTTACCCGGCCTATCTGGCGCAGCGGGCGTACAAACTGCCCGCCATCAACGACATCTCGACCGACACCACCAACCCGCCGCGCTTCGTCGCCCTGGCGCCGCAACGGCCGGCCGATCACATCAACTATCCCGGCGGCACCACCGGCAGCCGTCAGCGCGCGGCCTATCCCGACATCGTTCCGCTGCAGATCGATCTGCCGGTGCGCAACGCCTATGCGGTCGTGCTCGGCGTCATTCAGGCCCATAAGTGGCCGATCGCCAACGCCCAGCCGCCGGCCGGGCCAGGTCGCGACGCCGTCATCGAGACGACGGCACGCTCGATGGTTCTCGGATTCCGCGAAGATATCGTCATCCGGATCGCGCCGGCCGGCACCGGTTCGCGCGTCGATCTGCGCTCCGCCTCACGCGTTCCAGCGCCCGATCTCGGCACCAACGCGGCGCGGCTGCGCGGGCTGCTCGAGGAGATCGACGAGGCGGCCTCGAACGCGCCGGAGCCGCGCCCCGAGCCCAAGCCGCCCGAAGAGAAGAAACCGGCGCCGCGGCGGCCGCGGCGCTAGCTGCGTCTCACGCGCCTTTCAGGCGGAATTCGCCATCGATCGCCGGGATGCCGTCGGTCTCCACGACACCGCGAGCGACGAGATCCTCCATATGCGCCAGCACCGACAGCCCGGCGGCGCCGGTCAGCCGCGGATCGATGCCGATATAGATGGCGCGCACGATCGTCGGGATGTCGGCCGCACCCTTGCTCAAGCGATGCAGGATCGAGTCTTCGCGGGCGAGCCGATGCAGGATGTAATAATTGACGAAGCGCACCGCGTCGGGAATGGCCGGGCCGTGCCCGGGAAAATAGGTTTGCTCCGGCCGGGCCGCCAGCTTGCGCAACGACGCCATGTAGTCGCTCATGGCACCGTCCGGCGGCGCGACGATCGACGTCGCCCAGGCCATGACATGGTCACCCGCGAATAAAGTGTCGGCGCCCTTGAGCGCAAAGGCCATGTGATTGGCGGTGTGACCGGGTGTCGTCACCGCTTCGACCGCCCAGCCGTCGCCTTCGACGACCTCGCCGTCCTTGAGATAGACATCAGCGACGAAATCGCGATCGCCTGATGAATCGAGTGGGTTGAGTTCGCCGATATGCAGCGGCCGCGCCGCGCGGTGCACGCCCTCGGCATAAACGGTCGCGCCGGTGGCGTGCTTGATCGCCGGCACTGCCGGCGAATGGTCGCGATGCGTGTGGGTGACGAAGATATGCGTCACCGTCTCATTGCGGACGGCGTCGAGCAGCGCCGCGACGTGCGCGGGATCATCCGGGCCGGGATCGACGATCGCCACCTTGCCCGTGCCGATGATGTAGCTGACCGTGCCCTTGAAGGTGAACGGCCCCGGATTGTTGGCCATCACGCGACGGATGCCGGGAGCGACCTCATCGACCGTGTCGGGTGCGAGATCGAGCGTCTTGTTGTAGGGAATGTCGTCGGCCATTGGGCAGGGCTCTGCTGGTGCGAGGCGGGATGTAGCAACTTGAATCCCCGTCCGCCACCCCTTGGCCCCTGCCGCGGCCGGTCAGCCGAGCTTCGCCTCGCCAGCCCGCTCGAGCGCGAACAACTTCGCGATTTCCGCCGCCGGTACCGGCCGGCTGTACAGGAACCCCTGGAATTCGTTGCAGCCTTCCGACGTCAGGCTCGCAAGCTGATCCTTGGTCTCAACGCCCTCGGCCGTCGTCGTGATGCCCAGGCTGCTGCCGAGGCCGACCACGGCACGCACGATGGCGACGCTGTCCTCCTTGTGCGGCAGATCGCGGATGAAGGATTGGTCGATCTTGATCTTGTCGAAGGGGAAGCTGCGCAGATACCCAAGCGAGGAATAGCCGGTGCCGAAATCGTCCATTGCAATCTTGATGCCGAGATCGCGCAGTTGATGCAGAATCGCAAAGGCTCCTTCGGTTTCCTCCAGCAGCACAAGCTCGGTTATTTCCAGCTCCAGCCGATTGGCGCGGAGGCCTGATTTCGCCAGCGCATCGCGCACGGTCTGCACGATGTTCCGACTCCGAAATTGAGCCGGCGAGAGGTTCACCGAAATCATGATGTGTTCGGGCCAGCGAGCCGCTTCCGTGCACGCCCTCGTCAGCACCCAGTCACCAATGGGAACAATAAGACCGGTCGCCTCCGCTACCGCGATGAAATCCCCTGGTGGAATCAGGCCGCGTTGCGGATGGCGCCAGCGCACCAGCGCTTCGCAACTGGTGATGGCCCCTGTCTTGACGTTGATGATCGGTTGATATTCGAGTTCGAACTCGCCTTTCAGAACAGCCCGGCGCAAGTCGAGCTCGAGCGCGCGGCGTGCCTGCATGCGCGCATCCATGGCCGCTTCGAAAAACCGGTAGGTGCCGCCGCCGTCCGCCTTGGCACGATAAAGCGCCAGATCAGCGTTCTTCATGAGCAGGTCCGGCTCGCTGCCATCCGCCGGCGCAAGCGCAATGCCGATGCTCAGGCCGATCACGATCTGATGGCCCTCGATTTCGTAAGGCGCGCCGACGGCCTCGATCAGACGTGATGCCAGCGCAGGCAGATCTGGCGCTTGCGCCGACGGCACCTGGACGAGGGCAAACTCGTCGCCACCCAGCCGGGCTACGAAGTCCTCGCCGCGGATGCACGACTTCATGCGCTCGGCCACCGCCTTCAGCATCAAGTCGCCGATAGGATGCCCCAGGGTGTCGTTGACGCTCTTGAAGTGATCGAGGTCGAGGCTGAGAAACGCAACTTGTTCGCCGCGGCGCAGATGCGCCAGGATCGACGTGGACTGCTCATAGAAGGTGGCCCGGTTAGGCAGATCGGTCAGCGGGTCGAACCTCGCCAGGTGCCTGATCCGCTCCTCGGCCGCAAGGCGAGCGGTGATATCCTCAAAAGTCACGACGAAACCGCCGCCCGGCCGCGGACGATAGGCGATCGAGATGCTGCGGCCGTCGGTCAGGCGTTGGACGAACGTGCCTCCTTTCTGGTCGCGCGCGATCGCGTCGCGCAGCGCCAGTGTTTCTTCCGGATTGGCATCCATGACCTTGCCGTGTTTCGCCGCCGCGGCCATCAGCTCGCGCGTCGTCATGCCGGCGACGATCTTGTCGCTCGGCAGGCCGTAGATCTCGGCAAAGCGTGCGTTGAAGAGCAGAAGCCTGCCCTCGGCGTCGTACATGCAAAGGCCCTGAACCATGTTGGTCAGCGCCGCATCGAGCCGTTCGTTCTGCACCGCCAGCGCGCGTTCACTCGCCCGCAACTCGCTGATCGCCCGGTCCAGCGCACGCAACGGGAGCGATCGCAGGATAAGATAGACGGCCGCCGCCAGCGCCACGCTGAACAGGTCGACGTAAAGCGACGTGATTATGACGGTCCACAGACTTGTCGCGACGGAAAGGGTGCCAGCAGTCTGGCCCGAGACAATGATCGGACTACGGCGCTCGACCACCGGCGGTCGCAAAACGGGCCCCTGCTGCACCACAATCTTGCCATCTCTGTCGAAGATGGTCTGGGCAATCGGCGCCTCACCCGTCTCGGGCAGTTGGATGACCTCGCCAAGCCGCAAGGTCTGATACTGCCAGAAGCTGTTGTGGGTGTAGATGTATTGAGCGACACGAGACGCGCCGAGACGCGACTTGAAGGCCAGCGTCTCGGCTTTGCTGTGGTAATCGATATAGAAATTACCCGCGGGTATGGCGATCGCAATCAAGGCGGCGACGGCGATGGCGCTCCGGTTAATGAGGGTGCGAAGCCGCTGCGAGGCCATCATTGCGTCTCCGGCAGGGCCTCCGCTTCACGCAGTATTTTCATGCCCTCGACCGAGCGCACGAAATCGATAAAGCGCATCACGTCGGGGCTGCCCGCGCCCTTCACGACAAAATAGAGTTTCTTGCCGTAACGATATGTGCCGTTATCGAAATTGGAGAAAGTAGCCTCCACGCCATCGAGCGCCACGGCGCGCAGCCGGCGGTTTTCCATCTTGAGCTGGGTTGCCGTCATCCCTGTCAGCGAGCCTGAAATCCGTTCGGCTAGATCGCCATTGTCCTGATCGGTCGCCCCGGTCGGCACCTCCGGCCGGCTGCGCGCCGCTTCCAGCGCCTGAGCCATGCCGGCAAAGAGTTCTCCCATCAGGTCGGTATCGCTGTCGCTGCGCGGCCGCAGAACGATGCGAACTGGAGAGCCATCGGCCCAGGTCGCATTCGGCTTCGCATAAAGAGTCGCCATATCCGCACTCTTCAAGCCGCCCGGATGGCGGTGGGAGGTGACGATGAAATACGGCGTGCGGACGATCATCACCACGGCCAAGCCCTTGGCGATTTCGTCAGCCCGCAAAGACCGCCCAGAAACAGCAAGATCGATCTTGTCCTCGGCCACGGCGCGAAGGCCGCCCCCACTGCCGAGACTCGGGACATTGACGACTTTAACGCCGCTACGCGCGCTATACGCATCGCCGAGACTTTGCAGGAACCCAAAGGCCGCACCCGTGCCGCCGACGCGAACCGGTTCAGCCGCGAGAGCGGCCGTCGATATGGCGCTCGCTGTGAGCGCGACGATTGCAAGTGGGCCCAGAGACAGACGCATCGCGGCAGCCAATCATCATGGCAACACCACGAGTATGAGAATTGTCAAAACGACAATTCTTCGACAACGCCACCAGACGACGATGGTGGTTTGAGGATACCATTCGTCACGAGGTTCAATGAATCTCCGGCTCCGGTACCTTACCCGGGGCGACGAGGAAATCGAAATCGCAGCCGTCGTCAGCCTGCCCGATGTGGTCGGAGAAGAGCGCGCCGTAGCCGCGCGGATAGCGCGGCTCAGGCTTCTGCCACGCCGCCTTGCGGCGCGCGAGTTCTTCGTCGGTGACATGCAGATGGATCTTGCGCGCCGGAAGATCGATCTCGATCTCGTCGCCCGTTTGCACGAAGGCGAGCGGACCACCGACGAAGCTCTCCGGCGCGACATGCAGGATGCAGGCGCCGTAGCTCGTGCCGCTCATGCGCGCGTCGGAGATACGCACCATATCGCGCACGCCCTGCTTCACCAGCTTCTTCGGGATCGGCAGCATGCCCCATTCCGGCATGCCGGGGCCGCCCTGCGGACCGGAGTTCTTGAGCACGAGGATATGATCGGCGGTGACGTCGAGGTCATCGCGCTCCACCTCCCGCGCCATGTGGTTGTAGTCCTCGAAGGCGATGACCTTGCCGCGGTGCTTGTGCAGGCGCTTCTCGGCCGCCGACGGTTTGATGACGCAGCCGCGCGGCGCGATGTTGCCAGTGAGCACGGCGGTAGCGCCATCGCGCGACACCGGATCGTTCAGCGACTTGATGACGTCGGGCTTGTAGACCTCGGCGCCCTCGATGTTCTCGCCGAGGCTGGCGCCGGTGACGGTCCTGGCGCCGAGATCGAGGACGCTGCGCAACTGGCTCATCAGCGCGCGCAGGCCGCCGGCGTAATAGAAGTCTTCCATCAGATAGGCGCCCGACGGCCGCACATTGGCGATGACCGGCACTTCGCGCGACAGTTCGTCGAAGCGGCTCATCTCCAGCTTGATGCCGGCGCGGCGCGCGATGGCGACCAGATGAATAATGCAGTTGGTCGACCCGCCCATCGCCATGTGCACCTTGATGGCGTTATCGACCGACTCCTGGGTGATGATGTCGGATGGCTTGAGGTCGTCCCACACCATTTCGACGACGCGGCGGCCGCTCTGCGTCGCCATGCGCGAATGGCTGGCATCGGCCGCAGGAATCGACGACGCCCCGGGCAAGGTCATGCCGAGCGACTCCGCCACCGCCATCATGGTGGCCGCGGTGCCCATGGTCATGCAGGTGCCGAACGAGCGCGCGATGCCGTTCTCGATCTCGCTCCACTGCTCTTCGGTGATCTTGCCGGCGCGCTTCTCGTCCCAATATTTCCAGGCGTCGGAACCGGAGCCGAGCACCTGACCGTGCCAGTTGCCGCGCAGCATGGGTCCCGCCGGCACGAACACCGTCGGGATATCCATGCTGATCGCGCCCATCAGCAGGCCCGGCGTGGTCTTGTCGCAGCCGCCCATCAAAATCGCGCCGTCGATCGGCTGACTGCGCAACAGCTCCTCGGTCTCCATCGCCAATAGATTGCGATAGAGCATCGTCGTCGGCCGCATGAAGGATTCCGACAGCGAGATCGCCGGCATTTCGAGAGGGAAACCACCGGCCTGCAGCACGCCGCGCTTCACCTCTTCGGCGCGTGTGCGCAGATGCACATGACAGGGATTGGCGTCGCTCCAGGTGTTGATGATGCCGATGACGGGCTTGCCGCCCCAGTCCTCGGAGTCATAGCCCATCTGTCGCATACGCGAACGATGGCCGAACGAACGCAGGTCGGTAACGCCCAGCCAGCGATGGCTGCGCAGATCTTCGGGACGCTTCTTGGCGGACATGGATAGCTTCTGCTGTTTGAAAATCTAGCTCGATTTGGCAGGCGCGGCAGCGGTCGCGCTGCGCCGCGCCATCAACTGGGCTGCGATGACGGCCGCCGCGATCAGCGCGCCGATAATATCCGACTCCAGGCCGGGTTTGATGAGGAGGAGACCGCCGACAATGAGCGCAGTTCGCTGCCAAAGACTGGTCGCGGTGATGAAATAGCCGTGCAGACCGCCGGAGAACAAAAGCACGCCGACAATGGCGCTGACACTGCTGGCCAACACGGTCTGCCACGGCCCGATCATGAGCAGCGAAGGCTCGAACACGAACATGTAGGGCACGATAAAGCCGGCGGCGCCGATCTTCACCGCCGCCCAACCGGTCGACCACAGGTCGGACTTGGCGATACCGGCGGCCGCAAAGACGGCCAGCGCCACCGGCGGTGTGATGGCCGACAGAATGGCAAAATAGAAGGCGAACATGTGGGCGGCCGGCACTGCGACGCCCAGCTTGACGATCGCCGGTACGAGGAGCGCCGTCATGATGATGTAGGCCGGCGTCGTCGGAATGCCCATACCGAGGATCATGCCGGCGATCATCGTCAGCATCAGCGCCGGCAGCAGCATGTCCTGCGACAAGTGCACGACGAATTGGGTGAACACGATGCCGAGGCCGGTGATGGTCACGACGCCCACGATGATGCCTGCTGCGGCGCAGGCCAGCGCGACGGACAGCGTGTTCTTGGCGCCGTCAATCATGGCGCCGATCACATTATCGACGGTGACGTAAACCCGCGTGTGTTTGCGTAATGCAGCAACCGGAAAACACGACAGGGTGCCGACCAAGGCCGCCATCGGCGCGCTGAAGCCCGAGTACAGCATCACCAGGATGACGACGACTGGCAAAAACAGGTGGCCGTTGCTGCGGATGACGTCGCCCAGCTTCGGCAGTTCCGCCCTTGGCAAGCCCACGAGGCCGAGGCGTTTGGCCTCGAAATGCACGGCTGAAAAGCAAGCAACATAATACAACAGCGCCGGGATGATCGCCCAGATTACAACAGTGCCGTAGGATACACCGAGGAACTCAGCCATCACGAACGCAGCGGCACCCATGATCGGCGGCATGATCTGCCCGCCGGTCGATGCAACGGCCTCGACCGCGCCAGCGAAGGGCGGCTTGAAGCCGGTCCGCTTCATCAGAGGAATGGAAATCTGGCCGGTGACCATTACGTTGGCGACGGCGCTGCCGGAGATCGCACCGAACAGGCTCGATGACACTACGGCCACCTTGCCCGGTCCGCCCGTCTGATGACCTGTCAGACCCGTCGCAAAATCCATGAACAACTGGCCGGTACCGGTGCGCTCCATGAACGTACCGAAGACGACAAAGATGAGGACATAGGTTGCCGACACCGACAGCGGGATGCCGAAGATGCCCTCGGTGGTCATGTAAAGCTGGTCAAGGAGGCGCTGCGGCTCGATATCGGCGATCAGCAGGGAGTACCCCAGAAAGATGATGGAGGTCAGCGGGAGCGCCCAGCCGAGCACCCGGCGTACCGCCTCCATCAACAGGACGATCATGAGCACGCCCATGACCATGTCAGCGATGGTCAGGTCATCGACATAGAAGATGCGATTGACGACGTAATCGTAATTGATGAAGAGATACAGAATCGGCGTTACGCCGACGAGGAGCAGCACATAATCGAGAATTGTCGGCGCTTCACTCGACTCCCCGCTTCTTCTGAACAACAGAAAGGTCAGCACCATCGCAAACAAAAGGTGCGTGCCACGAAACCACACCGCTTCGGGCGAGCCGACGCCGATCGCCCACATGTGATATACGACCATCGCGCAGGCTATCGCCGCGATAGCAAAATGGACAGTTCGCGGGTAGCTCAAGCCTTTGGTCATGCTGATGCTCGCGATGGCGGCCGGATCGGCGCCGACGCGTGAGATCACGCGCCGGCGCTGCAGGGATCAGTTCGTCTTAACGTTCACGCCTTTTTCTTTGTAGTACTTGGCGGCACCGGGATGGAACGGAACGCCAATGTCCTCGCCGAAATCCGCGACTTTCTGCCCGCCGATGGCCTTGGCGATCGACGCGAGAGAGGCGGAATTCTCGATCATCGACTTGGTCATCTTGTAGACCTCGTCTTCCGGCAGTTTGCACGACACGAAAATGTGCGTCGCATAGCCGATCACCTTCACATCCTTATCCTGACCCGGATAGCTGCCCTTCTTGATGGTGACGAGCGTGTAACCGGGATTGAGCTTCTTCATGCCGTCGAAGCTTGATGACTGATCGAGCAGCTTGATCGGCATCGCCGAAGCGAGGTCCATGATCGAACCGGCCGGCACCTGCGTACCCAGACCGAAAGCGACGGCGTGGCCGTCCTTCATCTGGTTCACGGAGTCGGAATAGCTGACGAAGCTCATCTTCACGTCGTTATAGGACAGGCCGTTGACCTTCAGCAGCTGCCCGGTGATCAATTCGCCGGTGTTGCCGCGCTGCTGTGTCGAAATGGCCTTCCCCTTGAGATCCTTCACCGAGTCCACGCCAGCGCTCGCCGGCACCACGAGCTGGTAGTACTGCGGGTACAGCGTCGCGACATTGCAGATGTTCGACACCTTTTTGGTGAAGGGCGCATTACCGGCGAAACCGTCCACCGTCGATATGGAGTTGCCGAATCCGATCTCGGCCTTGCCTTCATCGACGCCACGTACGTTGGCGATGCCGGCGCCCGGCAATGCCTGAACCTGGAGGCCAGGCACTGCTTTTTCCCAGATGTCCTTGAGCTGGCCGCCCAATGGGATCCACGATCCGCCTTGCGGACCGGTCATCATCTTGAGGTTCTCGGCGGAAGCCGGCAACGCCGCCGCCAACGCCAGGCCGACACCAAGGCCAATCGCTTTCATTGTGGTTTTCATCTGTCGTCTCCTCCACGCCCGCTATTTTTCTGCGGGATGCTTTATGCCGCTTGTGCAGCGGCTTGCTCGGTGGTCGCGACCTTACTGGGCCAACGCCCCCCGGCACAAGCCCAATTTACAACTCTTGACAACATTGGTCCGGCGGGACGTAGTGTCGCGCATCAACCAAACTGCATTGCCGAGGACGCCATGCGCGAGACCACCAAATCCAAACTGATGGCGGTCTCGACCGCGACCCTGACGACCGTGCTGTTCAAGCACGGTTTCCGCAACACCTTCATCGGCGGCATTCACCGCATCAACGCCGGCGACAAGCCCAACATGGTGGGGCCCGCCTACACGCTGCGCTACATCCCGGCGCGCGAGGATCTCGATCATCTCGGCGTGTTCGAGGACCGCAGCCACCCGCAGCGCAAGGGCATCGAGGAATGCCCGCCGGGCGCCGTGTTCATGATCGACAGCCGGCGCAATCCGTCGGCCGCCTCGGCCGGCAATATCCTGCTGACGCGGCTGTGGAAGCGCGGCGCGGCCGGCATCGTCACGGACGGGGGCTTCCGTGACACACCGGAAATTGCCGCCATGCCATTCCCCGCCTACCACGCCCAGCCGGCGGCGCCGACCAACCTGATCAAGCACCACGCCGTCGACCTCAACCTGCCGATCGCCTGCGGCGAGGTGGCGGTCTATCCCGGCGACATCATCGTCGGCGATGCCGAGGGCGTTGTCGTCATCCCGCAGCACATCGCCGACGACGTCGCCGAGGAAGCCTTCGAGCAGACCGCGTTTGAGGACTTCGTGCAGGAGAAGGTGATGGAGGGCAAAAGCATCTTCGGCATCTACCCGCCCTCGCCCGAGGCAAAAGAAGACTTCGCCCGCTGGCGCACGGCCAACAAGCGCTGAGGCACCGTCTCATGGCGCTCGAGAGATCAGCATCGACGATCCCCTTGAGCGAGGCGCGGCGCAGCACCGGAATCTATCAGCGCATCTTCGAGACGATCGTCGCCGGCGAATTCGCGATGGATTCCCGCCTGCCGTCCGAAACCGAACTGGCGATGCGTTTCGGTGCCTCGCGGCCGGTGGTGCGAGAGGCCCTCGCGCGGTTGCGCGATGACGGCATCATCGTCTCGCGCCAGGGGTCCGGCAGCTATGTGAAACGCCGGCCGGACGTCGCGGTGCTGCGGTTTGCCCCCGGCGGCTCGATCGATGACGTGCAGCGCTGCTTCGAATTCCGTCATGCCATCGAAGGCAGCGCCGCGGCGCTGGCGGCGGAACGCCGGGAAGACGCCGACCTCGCCGAGATCCGCACCGCCTTCGAGGCGCTCGACACCGCGATCCGCAAGAACGAGGTTGGTGTCGAAGCCGACGAGCGCTTTCACCTCGCCATAGCCAAGGCGACCCATAACCCGTATTACGTCTCGATGCAGACATCGCTGCAACCGCACATCCGCTATGGCATGAACCTGACCCGCAACCTGTCAAGGCTGCGCAAGGCCGAACGCGTGCTCGCGGTGCAGGACGAGCACCGCGTCATCCTCGGCGCCATCGGCGCGCGCGACGCGGAAGCCGCACGCCGCGCCATGCAGGATCATATCGCCAATGCGCGGCGGCGCATGTTCGACAACGTGCCGGCATGACCACGGCGGACGGTGCCAAGCCATGGCTCGACCGTGCGGTCAGGGCATTCGGCAATCCCTATCTGCTGCTGGCGCTGACGTCGCTGTTCTGGTCTGGCAATCACATCGTCGGCCGCGCCGCCGGCGGCGTCGTGCCGCCGCTGGCGCTGTCGACCTTGCGCTGGTTCATCCCGAGCTTGCTGCTGTGGATCGTCGCGCGCCACCATATCGTGCGGGACTGGCCGACTATCCGGACGCACTGGAAAATCATGCTGTGGTTCGGCGTGACCGGCGGCGTGCTGTTCACGTCGCTGCAATATGTCGGCCTGCAATACACCAGCGCGCTCAACGTTTCGGTGCTCAATTCGCTGGTGCCCGTCCTTATTCTGGGAACCGGCGCTCTCATTTTTCGCGACCGCGTCACGCGGCTGCAACTGACCGGCATCCTGGTGTCGTCGGTGGGTGTCATCGTCATCATCGCGCACGGCGATCTGTCGACGCTGCGTCACCTCGCCTTCAACTGGGGCGACCTCATCATCGTTTTCAACATGGCGGTGTTTTCGATCTACGCCGTCTATCTGCGGCTGCGGCCGGCGATCCACCCCTTGAGCCTGCTGTTCATGCTGGGCGCCGTATCGACGGTCGGCACGCTGCCTTTCGCGGTGGCGGAGAGCCTGGCCGGCTACACCTTGACGCTCAACTGGATGACGGTCGGGGTGGTCGGCTATGTCGCGATCTTTCCCAGCCTGCTCGCCTACGCCGCCTGGAACCGCGGGGTCGAACTGATCGGCGCCAACCGCGCCGGGCCGTACCTGCATCTCATCCCGGTCTATACGGCGGCGCTCGGCTACATGCTGCTCGGCGAGAACCTCTACCCCTTTCACGTGCTCGGCTTCGTGCTGATCCTGGTCGGCGTCTATCTTGCCTCGCGCAAGGGCACGCAGGACGTCAAGGCGGCCTGACCGGCGCCAAAACGATCGAATTCTGAGGTTTTTGAGGGAAAAAACTGGTCGGAGTGGCAGGATTTGAACCTGCGACCCCCTCGTCCCGAACGAGGTGCGCTA
>JAHCKF010000289.1 GCA_026125925.1 Pseudolabrys sp. | reverse complement strand
CGGGCGCCGGTGACATCCGCGCCATCGGCTCCGGCAATATCGGCGCCACCAACGTCCTGCGCACCGGGCGCAAGGGGCTCGCCGCCGCGACGCTCATCTGCGACGCGCTCAAGGGCACGCTCGCCGTGCTCGCCGCTGAGCATGTTGCCGGTCACGAAGCCGCGCTCATTGCCGGCCTCGGCGCCTTCCTCGGCCATCTGTTCCCGGTGTGGCTCGGCTTCAAGGGCGGCAAGGGCGTCGCCACCTACATCGGCCTCTTGATCGGCATCGCCTGGCAGGGCGCGCTGATCTTCTGCGGCCTTTGGCTCGTCGTCGCATTCCTGTCGCGCTACTCGTCGCTGTCGGCGCTGGTCGCTTCCGCCCTGACGCCGATTGCACTGCTCGGCCTCGGCCTGCCGGGCCCGGCGGCGCTGTTCTTCCTGCTCGGCATCCTCTTATGGATCATGCACCGGGCGAACATTCAGCGCCTGCTGAATGGCACGGAAGGCAAGATCGGGAAGAAGTGAGCGGCGGCGCCGACCTACGATCGCACCGGGATGATTGCCGCGATCCGCCGGCAGCCGCCATTTCGGGCGGCGGTTAAATTATACAGTCACAAAATTGGCAATTTGAAAGAAGAGCACCGGCCGTCGGCGCCGTAACCTGGTCGCGCGAAACCCGAGGATCGAACCTCGAACCAATCGTCGAACCCAGGAGAGATGCATGCCCGCAATCCAAGTGAAGCGGCACACACTGCCGCCGGCTGGCGTCGATGTCGTCGAAATCACGATCAGCGAAACCTACGAGGTGGACGGCGTCGGCAAGGACACCGTGCTCCTAAAGGGCGAACTCGAAGCGCATCGCACCGTGCCGCTGGTCGGCCACGGCAAAAGCACTGCTGATTGGGAGACCGCCACCGTTGCCGCGCAATTTACCAACCTCAGCCTTACCGGCGAGAGCAAGGTGTTCGGACCGGTCCGCGTGACACTCGACCGTTCAGTGCCGTCATTCGGCGTGGTGACGGCCGGCAAGTGCGCCGCATCGATCGCCATGCGCGTGGCGATGCCTCAGCATGGTCTTCTGCTGCATTCGGCCGAGCCGGTGCAGCTGCAGTCCACCGTCGACACCGTGCCGCCGATCGGCGATGAAAAGACCGCGAGCGTCGCGCCGGTCAAACTGGTCGACGCCCAAAGCAAACGCGCGGTCGGCACGCTGCACAAGGCGGTGGTCGCGTGGCGCGACTTGATGGTGCAGAAAGCCCTGGTGCAACAGTAACGCAACCGTCCCGCGGACACGGCTGCGGCGCTCCGGCGCCGCGGCCGAGCCGCGTCCTCACAGCGCCTGAATGACGTAGGGCATCGCCTCACGCTGGAAATCCAGCGCCGGATACCAGCGCTTCAGGCTGCCTTCGAGCGTGAGCAGCGCCAGCATCGGCAAAGCGAATTCGATCGTCGAGACGATACCGTGACGGCTTTGAATGAGGAACAGTTCCCGGGTGAAGCCGGCGAGCGCGAAGTCGCCGGCGCTGCGGCCGGCGACGGCGTCGAGAAACGCCGCCACGGCGTGCCTGAAGCTGGCGGCGTCGAGATCGGCCGGCACGTGGCGCGCGCTCTCGACGATGACGTCGGCCGCCAGATCGGCGTTGTTGGTAGCGATCGACATGAAGAAGCGCGCCAAGTTGCGCCGTTCGCTGGTCGTCAGGCCAAACGCCAGGCCGAAATCGAGAATGACTAGACGCCCCGCGTCGTCGATCAGGATATTGCCGGGATGAAAGTCGCCATGGACGACACCGCGCCGGAAGATCATCTCGAAGAGAATGCGCGTCGCGGTGAGCAGGCAATGGCTGCGCCGCTCGGCATCCGTCTCGGCGTCGAGCCGGTGCACGCCGGTGACGTAATCCATGGCCAGCCAATACTTCCGCCCGGTCAGGGACAATCGCGGACAGCGCACGTCGTCGCGTCCGCTCAGAACGTCATGGCACAGGCGATGAAACCGCGCCTCGCGCCGCATGTCGAATTGCAGCACCACCTGGCGCGACATCGCATGGAAGGCATCGGCCAGCGGAATGCGCCGCAACGGACTGCAGCGCTGCACCAGCCGGACCATGCGCCGCATCATCATGACGTCGGCGATCGTTTGCCGGCGCTTGCCGGGATCGACGATCTTGACCGCCAGCCGGTTGTCCTCCGCCCGGCTCCGCGCCAAAAACACCTGCGCCACCGAGCCGCCGGCAAACGGCTGAGCCGACACCTCGGCGAATTGCGACGCCAAGTCGACCGCAATCGCCGGCGGCAGCGCCGCCGTCAGGGCGTCATAGCCGACCGCCGGCACCCGATCCTGCACGGCGGCGAACGGCGTAAGAAATTCGGCATCGAATAGATCTGCGCGGGTCGCCAGCACCTGCGCGAACTTGATGAAGGTCCCACCGGCGCCATGGATCGACGCGACACAGATGCGGCCGAGCCCCCGTTGCAGGCGGCGCAAGCGTCGCCGCTTCCCGACCGCCATCGACAGCGCCAGGATCGCGACCGCGACGGCGCGGCTTGCGCCGACCGGGCCCGGCCTGGCGCGCCGCGCGCGCGTCGAGCTCAACCCAGGCGCCGCAAGAACCGACATCGAAATATCCGAATTGGGGTGTTTATAAACATGGGTCCCGTACGGCTTGAAAGTCCGAAACGCTGGAGCGCCCCATGATTACGGCGCCAATCGACCGCACCAGGCACGACTGGCTCGCGGCGTGGTCACGGCACTGTCACCGGTCCGTCGGCGCCTCGGGAATCCGCCGGGTGCGCATCGAGGTTCTTACCGCCGGCGTGACGATCCTGACCTATGTCATCGATCACCTCTGGCGGCTCGATGACGGCGAGATCCGTTCCCTGCTCCGCCTCAGCGAACCGCGCGGGCTGGCCGGCACCGCCGTCCTGATGATCGAACGGCGCGTCGACGCATCGGCGACCGAAATCTACATCAAGCTCAGCACCGCTAGGCAGCCGATTGCGGTCGAGCCGCAGCGCGCCGGCGAGCGCGTGCTCGGCACCGATTTCACCTACGAGGATTTGCGCTTCTGGCTGCCCTATGCCCGGCCCGATGACGCCGATGCTCTGCCCGGCGATCCGGCGCGCGATGCCGCACGCTTCGAGGCGCGGCGCCGCCGCGGCGGCCAAAGCTATGACGTCGCGCTCGGCTTCGAACCGGAGTCGGGCGCGCTGATCGACTATGTCGAGCGCGACGGCAAAACGATCCGCAAGCTGTGGTCGGTCGATCGATGGACGCGGTTCGGCGCGATCTTCAGTCCGACCCGGCTGCGCATCGAGCGCGACGCAGGCGCCTTCCGCTCGATCATGACGCTTGAGGCCGTCCGCTTCGACGTAACGGTGGCACCCGGCCTGCTGCGTCCCGACGCACTCACCGACCTCTCACCGGCGCACTATGCCGAGGCGTTGCGCCAGCTCGAAGCCGACGATCTGCTGGCCGGTCGCCTCAACCTTTATGCTTGAACGGAGTCCTTCATGTCCGGCCCCATCGCATCCACCCGCCCTCTCTTGCTTGGCTTCCCACCGAGCAC
The DNA here is from genome assembly GCA_026125925.1 of Pseudolabrys sp. Next base: position 1,309 of record JAHCKF010000289.1, on the reverse strand, counting down.
CTTCACGCAGACCGCGGCGCTCACTTTGTTCGAGAAAGGCGTCGATTTCGATTTCTCGATCCCCGATCCGGAAAATGACGCCTATGACGTCATCCATCCGTTTAGGAAGGTGCCGGCGCTCACCTTCGGCGACACCGTCATCTTCGAGACGATGGCGATCTGCGTCTACGCCGACGAGAATTTCGCCGGTCCGCGCCTGCAGCCCGAAGGACCCGAGCGATACGCGATGATCGAATGGATCAGCGCCTTCCTCGACTATTATCGTCAGGCGCTGGTGCGCGGTGTCATCAACGAAGTCTTTATTAAGCCGACGTTCGGCATGGAGACCGATGCCGCGCGGCTGGCAGCCGACCTGGCCAGCGCCGAGCCCTTGCTCGCCGTGCTCGACCGGCAACTGACTGGGCGATCCTATCTCGCGTCGGAACAAATCAGCCTCGCCGACTTGTTCTTCGCGCCGCCGCTCCATTATGTCGCGCTATTTGACGACGGAGGCAGGATGCTGGCGCGTTACGCCGAGGTAACGCGCTGGCTCCGCGCGCTCGTGACACGGCGGTCGTTTCAACGGCTACAGGAGCTCGCGCCGACGGAATAGGTTCGCGCGTCCTAAATTTCAGGTTGTAGCCGCTTGCGCCCTGCGCGATCCTGTCGCCCGGGGATTGCGGGGGGCACTGTGGCGCCAAAAACCAAACTCACCGACGCGCAGCGGCTCGACTGGCTGCGGCTGATCCGTAGCGACAATGTCGGCCCGCGCACCTTCCGTGAACTGGTCAATGCCTATGGCGGCGCCAAGGGCGCGCTGGCGGCGCTGCCCGGCCTCGCCCGCCGCGGCGGCGCCGCGCGCACCCGCATCTGCACGGTCGAGGAAGCCGAAGCCGAACTCAATGCCTCGCGCGCGCGCGGCGTCGACCTCATCGCGCTCGGCGAGCCGGACTATCCGCCGCGCCTGCAAACCATCGACGATGCGCCGCCGCTGATCGCGGTGCGCGGCGACACCGCCGCGCTGTCGCGGCCGCTCATCGCCATCGTCGGCTCGCGCAACGCGTCCGCCGTCGGCCTCAAATTCGCGGCGACGCTGGCGCGCGATCTCGGCGAGGCCGGCTACGGCATCGTCTCGGGCCTCGCGCGCGGCATCGACGCCGCCGCGCATCGCGCCTCGAAGGACAGCGGCACCGTCGCCGTGCTCGCCGGCGGTCATGCCCACATCTATCCCGCCGAGCACGTGCCATTGCTCGAAGAACTGCTGGCGCACGGGGCGGCCGTTTCCGAAATGCCGCTCGGCCATGAGCCCCGCGCCCGCGACTTCCCCCGG
>JAHCKF010000288.1 GCA_026125925.1 Pseudolabrys sp. | reverse complement strand
GAACCCGGTCAGCCGGCCGGAAAGCGCAAATCTTGCAGATGGGCGGCACGGGGCCGCGCCGGGTGCTTAGACCAGAATCGCCGCAGGGGGAAGCCTTTAGACCCCACCGGCCACAGCCCATTTGGCCTTCGCCAACCCCCCGAGATCGCTGATTTGGCGAAACTTTGTCGGATTTTTTCGGTTCTCCTCATATGAGCCTTGCCGGTCGCTTCTTCAACGTCGCTCGCCGCGGCAACAAACCCGCGCTGCTGACCGCCCTGGCGCTGGTCGGTACTTATGTCCTGACCACCGCCTTGGAGCGGCGCCGCGAGGAGGCCGGCTTACCCGCCACGCGCGCGGCGGCCGCGCACCCACCGCAAGGCTTCGCTTTCTGGAAGCATGTGCTCGTGCGCACCTACCAGGAGATCAATGATGACCGGCTGCTGGCGCTCGCCGCCGGCGTCGTCTTCTACGGGCTGCTCGCCATCTTCCCGGCACTCACGGCGCTGGTATCGAGCTATGCGCTGTTCGCCGACGCCTCGACCATCGGCGGTCATCTCGGCCTTTTGGCGTCCGTCATGCCGGCGGGCGCCTTCTCGATCGTCACCGAGCAGGTGACCAGCATCGTCAGCCGCACCACCGGCAACTTGAGCTTCACCTTTCTGCTCGGCCTTGGGCTGGCGCTGTGGAGCGCCAATGCCGGCGTCAAGGCCATCATCGACGCGCTCAACGTCGTCTACGGCGTGAAAGAGCGGCGCTCCTTCATCAGGCTCAATCTGGTTTCGCTCGCCTTCACGCTCGGCGCGCTGGCGATGCTGCTCACCGCCTTCGCCGCCATCGTCGTCGTGCCGGTGATGCTGTCGTACCTGCCGCTGTACGGCTACGACGTGACGCTGTTGCCACTGCTGCGCTGGCCCGCTCTCTTCGTCGTCGTCATGCTGGGATTGGCGGTGCTGTATCGCTTCGGCCCCAACCGCGACCATGCGCGCTGGGAATTCATCAGCGCCGGCGCGATCTTCGCAACGGCGGCCTGGCTCGGCGGCTCGGCGCTGCTGTCGTGGTATCTCGGCAGTTTTGCCAATTACGACGCCACTTACGGTTCGCTCGGCGCCGGCATCGGCCTGATGATGTGGCTGTGGATGACGGCGATCGTGGTGCTGGTCGGCGCCGAACTCAATTCCGAGATCGCCGAAGCGCGGCGGTCATGGCCGCCGGCCTAGAGCCTCAGGCTACATCGCCCGCTGTTCGTGGCCGCAATCCTTGCACTTGTACATGACGCGGGTCTCGCCGACCTTGGCGTTGACCTTGTTGACGGCGCCGCACTTGCCGCACTTGGTCTCGATCCGCGTATCGACCTGCTTGACGGCGAGTCCCTTGCGCTCCATCGCCTCGCGCATCAGGCGCTCGGCCTCCGCACGCTGTTCCTGTTTCGACATGTCGCTTGCCCGCTGCCGTGAAAGCCGCGCGGGTCATACTATCCGCGCCGCTTCCTGTCCATGACGCCGCGACAACGCTGCTAGGCGGCTGCCAAAGGGCGGGCGGCCCGGTTGCGCCGCCACGCCCAGATCAGGCCGATGCCGACCAGCGCCGAGGCTGCCAGCCCGATGCGGTAGGGAGCGATGGCCAGCGCCGCCATGGCCACCGTCGCCACCGCATCGATGATACGCGAGCCGGTGATGCGGGCGCCGCCGAACAGCAGCGCAAAAGCGATGACGAACAGGATGCCCGACAGCGCCGCATCGGCGATCTGCAACGGCGACCCGGCCGCCAGCATGCCCGGATAGATCAGAAACAGGAACGGCACGACATAGGTCACCGCCGCGATCTTGCAGGCCTCGATGCCGACCGGCAGCCACGGCGTCTTGGCGATGCCGGCGGCGACGAACACCGCGACGCACACCGGCGGCGTGATCACCGAGATGGTGGCGAAATAGAACACGAACATGTGCGCCACCAGAACGCCGGTGCCGGCCTTGATCAGCGCCGGCGCCAGCACCGCGGCGACCAGCACATAGGCCGCGGTTGTGGGGATGCCCATGCCGAGAATCAGGCAGATGAGCGCCACCAGCACGGCGAGGATCAGGGTCGACTCGCCCGCCATCGACGCGATCAGGTTGGACAGGGCGATGCCGGCGCCGGTCAGGTTGATCATGGCGACGAGGATCTGCGCGCCGATCAGGAGCACGCCGATCAGCACCAGGCCCTTGCCGGCATCGGCGAGTGATTCCAGCACCACCGTGCCGAGCGCCTTGACGTCCTTGCCCGAACGCAAAGTCACCAGTGCGTGAGCGGCGAGCAGGCCGACGATGCCCCAGAATGCCGAGGTCTGCACCGAGCGGCCCATGAACACGCCGGCGAGCAGGCCGCCGAAGGCGGCGAGGATCGGCAGCATGCGCGGCACAGTGAGCACCGAACGCCAGTCCGGGATTTCGCCCTCCGGCACCACCGGCAGTTGGCGGCTCACCGCGGTGACGTGAATGGTGAGGAAGACGCCGAGATAGAACAGGAAGGCCGGCAGGATCGCCGCGACCATGATCTTGGCGTAACTGGTGCCGATGATCTCGGCCATGACGAAGGCGCCGGCGCCCATCACCGGCGGCGCGATCTGGCCGCCGGTCGAGGCGACCGCTTCGACCGCGGCTGCGAACTTTGACGGATATTTCAGCCGCTGCATCAGTGGAATGGTGAAGTTGCCGACGGTGGCGGCATTGGCCACCGCGCTGCCATTGATGGTGCCGAACAGGCCGGAGGCGATGGTCGCGATCTTGGCGGCGCCGCCGGGCGAGCGGCCGCCGAGCAGCACGGCAAGATCCATGAAGGTCTGGCCCGAACCGGTGAACAGCAGCACGCTGCCGAACAGCACAAAGGCAGCGATGGTGGTGGCGGCGACTCCGGTGAGCAGGCCCCAGATGCCGAGATCGCCGAGCAGCAACGTCTCGACAATGAAGTCGCCGTCGAAGGCGCGATGCGACAGCGGCCCGGACAGATGGTGGCCGTATAGCGCATAAAGAAGACCGGCAACGACGATGGCGGGGAAGATGATGCCGACGGCGCGGCGTGACGTTTCCAGAACGGCGGCAACGAGGCCGATGGTGAGCACGGTGTCGTACCATTCGGCGGTCGGCAGATCGACCATGATCTTGTCGCTGTAGACCGTGACATAGACGCAGGTGGCAATGGTCAGTAGCGCCAGCGTCGCATCGATGGCGATGCCGAGCGGACGCCAGCGCGTATGCGCGCCGAGCGGATAGAGCAGCACGGTGATCAGCACCACCAGCGCGGTGAACACCGGCCGCTGCACGAGACTCTCGAACTGGCCGAAAGCCGCCGTGTAGAGGACGAACAGGCTGAGCGCGACCGACAGCCAGCGCACGCCGAAGGCGCGGACGCCGGACGGTTTTTCAACCGTCCGGCCTTCGTCGTTGAGTTCGGCGGCGCCGGTCTCGATCGCCGTGCTCATTTCGGCGCGATCCGGGCTGGAATCTCCAGGCCCTTCTCCTTGAGATACTTGGCGGCGCCGGCGTGCAGCGGGATCGAGCCGTAATCGACCGTCATCTGCGCGATATTGGCGCCCTTCATTTCGGCGAGCGCGTTGGCCTGCACCGACTTGTCCTCGTCGATGGCCTTGACGATCTTGTAGGCGACGTCCTCCGGCATGTCGGCGCGGGCGACTACGGCGAGGCCGAAGCTCCATGTCGTATAGGCGGGCACGCCGTCGGCGGCGCCGGCCGCCACCTTGACGACGCCGAGATCCGGCATTTCCTTCTTGATCTTGTCGGCCTGTTCATCGGTCAGCGACAGCACCTGGATTGGCGTGAAGGTGGCGATGTCGAGCGAGGAGCCGTCGAGTTTGGTGCCGGCGCCGCTCTTGACGTAACCGACGACGCGGTTGTCCTTGATGGCGTCGACGATATCGGAAGTAGAGCCGCGCGCTTCATCGACCTTGATGCCGAGCAGCTTGAACACCGCTTCGGTGGTCTTCTCGGTCGCCGAGCCGCGCAGGCCGGGATTGAATTTCTTGCCGGCGAGATCGGCGATCTTGGCGATGTTGGCATCCTTGCGGACGATGACGTTCTGCGGCGCGGCGGTGTAGACCCACAGGAGCCGCACCGGCACCGGCTTGTCCTTGAAGCCTTCGGTGCCGGCATAGGCCTGGTAGCCGGTGTTGGTGGTGACGAGGCCGAGGTCGATCTGCTTGCGGTCGAGGCGGCGCAGGTTGTCGACCGTGGCGCCGGTTTCGACCACCGACGACTCGATGCCTTGAACTTTGGCATTGATGATCTGCGACACGGCGACGAAATAGCCGTATTGCGATGACGACGACGAAGTCGAGCCGATCAGCAGCTTCTGCTGCGCCGACGCCGCGGTGATGCCGGCGATGAGGACGGCGGTGGTGATCAATAGTTTCCTGGTAATCATTGGGTTGTCTCCTCCATCGGTTTCATTGGTCGTTTCTTGTCAGCCTTCGCCGGGTTTGACCCGCGCGTATTTGGCCAGCGCGTCCGGCACCGGAATGCGCATGCCGAGCAGATGAAAGCTCAAGGTCTTGCCGTGCGAATCGAGATTGAGCGCCTGCGTGACGCCGCCATCGAGCACGTCGTCGAGAACGAAATTGAGCGCGTGCAGTTTCGGCAGTTCGTAGCGTTTCACCGACGACGGCTTGCGATGGATGAAGCGCATGGCGACGGCTGCTTCGGTCACATGCTGCAGCAACAGCGGATAGAGCGCCGGCTCATAGGCGATCAGCGATATGTTGAGCCGGTTGCCCTTGTCGCCGGTGCGGGCATGCGCGAGGGCGTGGAGTTCGAGCCGGGTCATGGCCGCGCCTCCACGATCTCGACCTTGGACTTCACGGCGCTGCGCGGAATGAAGCATGAGGTCGCGGCGATCCGCGGCCGCAGCGACA
>JAHCKF010000287.1 GCA_026125925.1 Pseudolabrys sp. | reverse complement strand
GCGCGCCGGCGCCGGCAGCGGCCTTGTATCGACCAGCGAAAACACGCCCTCGCGCGCGAACACGTAGCCGGCGCGCGACAGGCGGATGAGGTGGGAGATGCCGGAGATCATGATGCGATCTCCGAGCATGCGCCTCTATCGTCCCCTCCCCCCTTGAGGGGGAGGGACAGGGAGGGGGGTAAATTGTTCGGACACCGCGAAGAACTTACCCCCCTCCCCAACCCTCCCCCGCAAGGGGGGAGGGAGCGCGCCGAGTTTGCCGAGGCGACGGCGAATCCAAAACAGGCCATCACAATTTCCAGCCCGAATGCATCGCCACGACGCCGCCGGTCATCGGCGTATAGGAGACACGGCGGAAGCCGGCGGCCTCGATCATCGCCGCGAAAGCCTTCGGCTTCGGGAATTTGCGGATCGATTCGACCAGATACTGATAGGCCTCGCGGTCGCCGGTGACGCGTTCGCCGACGCGCGGGATCACTTGGAAGGAGTAGAGCTCATAAAGCTTGTCGAGGCCCGGCACATCGACCGACGAGAATTCCAGGCACAGGAAGCGGCCGCCGTATTTGAGGACGCGGTGCGCCTCCTTGAGTGCCTTGTCGATGCGCGGCACGTTGCGGATGCCGAAAGCGATGGTGACGCAGTCGAAGCTCTTGTCGGCGTAAGGCAACTCCTCGGCATTGCCCTGCTCGAAGGTGACCTGGCCGTCCAGGCCGCGCTTTTCGGCGCGCTCGCGGCCGACGGCGAGCATCTCGGCATTGATATCGCACACCGTGACATGCGTGTTGAAGCCGCCCGCCTCGGCGACGCGGAAGGCGACGTCGCCCGTGCCGCCGGCCAGATCGAGCAGACGGAAGTCGCGGTCGCCCTTCGGCGGGTTCACGGCCGTGACCAGCGCGTTCTTCCACGGCCGGTGCAGGCCGCCGGACATCAGGTCGTTCATCAGGTCGTAGCGCTTGGCCACCGAGTGGAACACGTCGTCGACCAGCCCCTGCTTGTCCTCGAGGGGCACGTCCCGGTATCCAAAGTGGGTCTCTTGCGAGCTGCTCATCGGCCAATAATCCTTTGCGGGCAGGACCATAGCGCGGCAACGGGCGGGGCGCTACAAAGGTCCGGCAATTGCTTAACGGGTTGGCGACAACCGGGAAAGGCCTTCCAGAATGGGGATCGAATTCGGGAAAACGGTGCCGGTCTTGCGCATTTTTTCCCTTGAGAAGGCGCGGGAGTTCTACCTCGATTTCCTCGGCTTCAAGATCGACTGGCAGCATACTTTCGGGCCGGACATGCCGGTGTACATGCAGGTGTCGCGGGGCGATGTGGTGTTGCACCTCTCCGAGCATCACGGCGACGGCACGCCGGGTACACATGTCTATGTCTATATGAAGGGCGCCGCCGAATTGCAGAAGGAGCTGATCGACAAGAATTACCGCCACAACAAGCCCGGCTTGCAGCGGCAGGACTGGGGCATGCTGGAGGTGGCGGTGGTCGATCCGTTTAACAACCGCATCACCTTCGGTGAGCCGACGGACAAAACAGCGCAGACCCAATAATGCCCGAATTACCCGAAGTCGAAACCGTGCGCCGCGGCCTGGCCCCTGCCATGGAGGGCGCGCGCATCGACAAAGTCGAGGTGCGGCACCGAGGCCTCCGCTGGCCGATCGCCAGAGATTTCGAAAAGCGCATCGAGGGCCAGACCGTCGAGGGTCTCGGGCGCCGCGCCAAATATCTGACCGCCGACCTGTCGTCCGGCGACGTGCTGGTCATGCATCTTGGCATGTCCGGTTCGTTCCGCGTCGGGAAGGAGTCGCGGCCGGGCGTCTACTATCACGAGAAATCCAAGAGTGCCGCGCACGACCACGTCGTCTTCCATCTGTCGACCGGCGAGATCGTCACCTTCAACGATCCGCGCCGCTTCGGCTCGATGAAGCTGGTGCCGCGTGCCAGGCTCGATCAGGAGCCACTACTGAAAAGCATCGGCCCCGAGCCGCTCGGCAACGAATTCGACGCGCCGATGCTGGCCGCGGCCTGCGCCGGGAAGAAGACGTCGCTGAAGGCCGCGCTGCTCGATCAGCGCGTCGTTGCCGGTCTCGGCAACATCTATGTCTGCGAGGCGCTGTACCGCGCGCATCTCTCTCCCAAGCGGCTGGCCTCGACGATCGCCGATCGCCACGGCAAACCCAACGACCGTGCCCGCGCGCTGGTTGAGGCCATCAAGGCGGTTCTGAACGACGCCATCAAGGCCGGCGGATCGTCGCTGCGCGATCACCGCCGCGCCGACGGCTCGCTCGGTGATTTTCAGCACAATTTTCTGGTTTACGACCGCGAGGGACAGAAGTGCCCGGATGGCAAGGGCACGGTCAAGCGCATCGTGCAGAACGGCCGCTCGACGTTCTATTGTCCGTCGTGTCAGAAGTGAGATAACGCTACAGCGCAACGCCGGGAGCAGGAAATGGCATACGAAAACATCATCGTCGACACCAAAGGCCGCGTCGGCGTCATCACGCTGAACCGGCCGAATGCGCTCAATGCGCTCAACCGCGCGCTGATCGCCGACCTGTCGCGGGCGGTGACCGATTTCCAGAACAACGATGCCATCGGCTGTCTGCTTATCACCGGCAGCGACAAGGCTTTCGCCGCCGGCGCCGACATCAAGGAGATGGCGGACAAGACCTTCATGGAGGCCTATCTCGGCAACTTCACCGCCGACTGGACGGTGGCGCACCGCACGCGCAAGCCGGTCATCGCCGCGGTCGCCGGCTTCGCGCTCGGCGGTGGCTGCGAACTTGCCATGCAGTGCGATTTCATCATCGCCGCCGATACGGCGAAGTTCGGCCAGCCTGAAATCAAGCTCGGCGTCATCCCCGGCCTCGGCGGCACCCAGCGCCTGACGCGCGCGGTCGGCAAGGCCAAGGCGATGGACCTCGTGCTCACTGGCCGCATGATGGATGCCGCGGAAGCCGAACGCTCCGGCCTCGTTGCCCGGGTCGTTCCGGCGGCGCAATTGATGGAGGAGGCGATGAAGGCGGCCGAAACCATCGCCGCGCTGTCTCTGCCGTCGGTGCTGGCGGCCAAGGAGTCGGTCGATGTCGCTTTCGAATCGACGCTGAACGAAGGCCTCCGCTTCGAGCGCCGTCTGTTCCATTCGCTGTTCGCCACCGAGGATCAGAAGGAAGGCATGAAAGCCTTCGTCGAAAAGCGCAAAGCCCAGTGGAAGAATAAGTAGCGAGTCGAGACTCCCGGTCGTCCCCGCGAAGGCGGGGACCCATTGCCTCCGATGGCCATTGGGCGTGATGCGCCTGATAAATTTCTCGCACTTGTGTGTTAATCGCGAGGGCAGGGCTGATGGGTCCCCGCCTTCGCGGGGACGACAACCGCTACTTCCTCACGCATATGATCCGCACCACGGCTTCGCGCGGGTTGCCGGCTGTCGCCGAGGCCGGCGCCACCTGATGTGCCTCGAGGAAGGCGCGGATCGCGTCGGCGCGCACCAGGCGAACCGGCGGCGCGGCGGGACGGATGCTCGCCAGCAGCGCCGGGCCGATTGCCGTCAGGCCGATGACATGGCCGGTGCTGTCGATCGCCGCGGCGCCGGTGAAGCCGGCCATCGGCACCGGCTCGCGCAGTTCGATGGCGTTGCCCGCGGTCAGCCGTGCCTTGATGTCGGCGATGCGGTCGCGCGCGCCGCTGTCCTTCGGATCGGGCACGCCGCTCAATGTGATATCGCCGGCCTTCGCCACGCGCGGCAGCGCCGCCGGCGTCAGCTTGCGCGGACCATAGACGCGCAACAGCGCGAGACCCTTGTCGGCGTCCTCGGCGACACGGTCGGCATCGCCCAGGCCTTGCACCACCAGCACCTGACAGCCGTGCGCCAGCCGCGCATCGGTGACGATGTAGCCCTTGGCGCTGACGACGAGACCGTTGCCGTACTCGACCGATCTCGACAGCGCCGCGTACGGTGCCGCACGCGCCGGGAATGGCGAGAAGGCCGACGCCATCGCCACCATCACCGGAGCAACGATGCTTTCCATCATCTGATCGAAGGTCATGGTGAAGCCGCGAATTTCGCCGTTGCGCATCGACGCGCGCACCGCGAACTTGCGCAGGCCCTGAATGCCGCTGACGAAGAAGCTGTCATCGCGCAGCACGCTGTATTCGACGCGGCGCGACGATGGCTCCTGCTTCTCGCGCTCGAACAAGGTAGCGAGCTTCAGCGCCGGATCGGCATAACGGAAGGTCTCGACCTGCACGTCGCCGTGGCGCGACGACCAGCGCGTGCCGCGCGGCGCGTCATGTGCGATCGGCACCATCTTCGCCGGCAGGCCGATGCGGATGCCGGTCGCCGGATCGACGACGACGTTCCAGCCGAACTCGCTCTGATAGCCGCGGGCGGCGGCGAGTAGCTCCTTGCGTTCGGCATCGCTGAGCGTGCCGGTGACCTTGTAGTTCTTGCGCTTCTGGAAATTCTTCACCGCGGTGGCGAGCGGATCGTCGCCGTTCTCGGCGGCGCCGGTGAAATCGCCGGCCCAGAGCAGCGCCGCCTGCAACAACAGACGCTCGTCGGCGGCGTTGCCGTACAAAGTGTCGCCTTCCTTGGTCGCTGTGACGGGCGTCGCCAGCGGATCCGGCTTGGCCGCTTCCTTGGCCGCTTCCTTGGGCGCCTCTTTGGCGGCTTCCTTGGAGGGCTCCTTGGCAGCGTCCTTCGCGGTTGCCGCCGGTTGCACCGTGGTCGCCGGCGCAGTGTTCAGCGCCTCCGGCCGCAACCGGGGCAAAGGCGTTGCCGGCGGCTGGTGGGCCGGCGGATTGGCCTTTTTCGCCGCGGCGGGTGGAGCGTCCGTTTCCATCGGATAGGGCGCGGCATCGGCCGCGGCGCCGGGCGCCTGCGCCGCAGCGGACGATGAGG
>JAHCKF010000286.1 GCA_026125925.1 Pseudolabrys sp. | reverse complement strand
AGGGCGCGTTGGAAATCCAGGTCTTGGCGCCGTTGAGCTTGTAGCCGCCCGACACCTTCTCGGCGCGCGTCACCATCGAACCCGGATCGGAGCCGTGATCCGGCTCGGTCAGGCCGAAGCAGCCGACCATCTCGCCGGTGGCGAGCTTGGGCAGATATTTGCGGCGCTGCGCTTCCGAGCCATAGGCATAGATCGGATACATGACGAGCGAGGACTGCACCGACATGGTCGAGCGATAGCCACTATCGACGCGCTCGATCTCACGGGCGATCAGGCCGTAAGCGACATAGCCGAGGCCGGCGCCGCCGTATTCCTCGGGGATGGTCGGGCCGAGCAGGCCGAGCTTGCCCATCTCCGGCAGGTTGTTCGGATCGTGGGTCTCGTTGAGATAGGCCTCGGTGATCTTCGGCATCAGGTAGTCCTGCGCGAAGCCCTTGGCGGTGTCGCGCACCATGCGCTCTTCCTCGGTGAGCTCGAACTCGATGCCGAGCGGATCCTCCCACTGGAAATCCTTGTCCTTCAACATCGACGGCTTGCTGGGACGCTTCTCGGCGGTCTGCGACATGACAACTCCTGTAGCCCGGGAACTCCGGTTTCGTGCGTCATTATAGGGCGAAACGCGCGGCGGCAAGAGAGCGAATTGCGGCGCAAAAAATGGACTTTGTCGCGCTTCAGGATTGCAGCGGCGTGCGCCATCGCCCCTGTTGTTTGACGGCGCGGGGACGCCGGCCTTGCCAGTCCGTCCCGACGAAATCGAGGGGAGCGGAGCGCCGTGAAACGCGGAGGCTTGCGAAACCTCCTGAGCGGCCGGCGCGGCCGCCCGAGACGCTGGCGAGGCGTCTCCTCTTCGCCTGGCGAGGGCAAAGAGGCGCCTCACGGCGCTCCACTGGCGGCGATTTTTGTTCGCGGGGCCGCTCTTCCAGCCGGCCGATTACGATCATGCACCCTTGCGAGGCACATGACCTCCGGCGGGCTTTCGCCCGCCTTCACCGGCACGCCGACTGGCCACTGAAGGCCGGGGCCCCGTAGTGGGCCCGGTCGGTTACCCGCGACCTCCCGAGTCCGTGCTTGCGAGGCACGGCCGCAGGCGCCGCATCCGGCCCCATCTTCGGCACGTCTCCGGAAGACGCCCCTCGCTGAGCCGGACGGCGCAGAGGCTATCCTATGTTAGGAATTATAGTCAAGGACTATTTTCTACTCGTCGCCCTCGCGAAGGCGGGGGCCCATACTCACCAGCCGCCCAATGGCGCTGGGGTTATAGGTCCCCGCCAAAGGCGTTCTGAAAGAACGCCGTTCTTCGAACGGCTATGGCGGGGACGACGCTGAGTGTGTAGCCCGGGTGAAGCGAAGCGTAACCCGGGACTGACCGAGATGCTGTTCCCGGGTTTCGCTGCGCTCCACCCGGGCTACGAAGTGACGGAGCATGTCACGCGGGCCGCGCCGCAACCTTTCTTCCCCTCTCCCCATAGGCGAGCTATGTGGGAGAGGGTGACGAACGAAGTGAGTGAGCCGGGTGAGCGGGCGGTGCATTCGTCGAACGTCGACCCCTCACCCGCCTTCGCTTCGCTCAGGCACCCTCTCCCACAAGGGGAGAGGGGAAAGCGCGTGCGCGGCGCGGCATAGTACGCTTACACCACCGACGTCATCACCGCGCCGTAGTGGCAGGCGGCCGCCGAGAGCACGAAGCCGTGCCAGATCGCGTTCTGGAAGCGCAGGCTTTCCCAGACGTGGAAGACGACGCCGGCGGAATACAGCACGCCGCCGATGGCGATCAGGACCAGCGTGACCGGCGCCAGCGCCGCCGCCATCGGGCCGATGACGAACAGCCCGCTCCACCCCATGATCAGATAAAGCGCGATCGCGGCGCGGTCGAAGCGGCCGGGGAACAGCAGCTTGAGCGCGATGCCGGCCGCCGCCGAGGCCCATTGCACGATGAGGATGGCGTCGAGCGCGTCGCCCTTGAGCGGCAGCACGAAGGCGGTGTAGGTCGCGGCGATCAGCAGATAGATGGCGGAATGATCGAGCCGCCGCAGCCACCATTTGAACGGCGTCAGCGGCCACAGATTGTAGGCGGCCGACAGCCCGATCATGGCGGCGAGGCCGGCGATGTAGATCGCCACGGCCGTGACCTGCGACACGTCGGCGTACAGCGCGGCGACGATGATCAGCGCCGCGCCGCCGGCCACCGCAAAGGCAATGCCGAGACCATGCACGACGGCATCGGCAATGGTCTCGGCACGGTCGTAATTCCACGGGATCGGCTGCGTCATGCCGGCACTCTGGCGCGGCAATGGGGCAGGGGGATGACGCAAGGATGACGCGGGATGCGTGGCGTCATTTCGCCGTCATGGCCGGGCATAAGCCCGTCGAAGACGGGCGTAAACGCCCTGACGTCCCGGCCATCCCGCTTAGGTGGGCACAGTCCCTAAGCGGGATCACCGGGACATAGGCGTTCAAAGAACGCCGTTCTTCGAACGGCTATGCCCGGTGATGACAGTCTTGGTTGGGTCTACGGCTCCTCATCGAACGGCTGTCGCGCGGCATGATGGATATGCAGAATCTCCACCGTATCGGCGGTGACGCGATAGAATATCTTGTAAGGGTAGCGGCCGAGCGGCGCGACGCGCACGCCGGGCCGATGAGCGGAGGCACGCATGCTCTCCGGCCACGCCCGATATGGGCGACAATGGTGCGCAGCCTTTGCTCAAGCGCGGCGCCGAGCCCCGGATAGTGTTGCGAAAGCCAAAGCGTGATGTCGTCGAGATCGCGAAGCGCGGCGGGGGTATAGACGACCTTCACGCGCGCCGAAGCTTGGCGAAGGCCGCATCGACCTCCGCCGCGTTGGCGAAGCGGCCGGCTTCGGCGTCGCGCAGGCCCCGGTCGATGCCGGCCAGTTCCTCGGGCGTCGGCACGTAGTCGCCTTGCGTCAGGCTGGTGTCGATGTCGCGCGCGATATCGGCGAGCGCATCCTGCGCGTCGGCGGGCCAGGACTCGATGCGTTCGAGGACTTCGGTCAGGCGCTTGGTTTTCATGATCGGAATATAGCGATCTCGGTGCGATTTGTCATGGCCGGGCTTGTCCCGGCCATCCACGCCTTGCTGGTAGGGCGGATTAGGCGAAGCCGTAACCCGCGGCGGCTTCTTGCGGCGGAGTGACAATGGCGGATTACGCTTCGCAAATCCGCCTGCGGGCTACGTGCTGGAGCAGAATAAGGACTACGATAGCGAAACTTTGGCGCGCCGATTTAATAGCAGCCTCTTTGTTAGCCCTAGCTCTCTGACCAATTTTGGTCCGAGGTAGTCTCGTAGACTGTCGCTGCCTGTACGGCCTTGCCCCTCGGCCAATTTGGCAATCGTTTGACCGACGGCCACTTCCCATGGCTTTTGGGATGCTGCTAACATCATAAAGATGTTGCGAAGCGGCTTAACATCGCTGTCGCGACGCACCAACCCTTCGTCCTTGAAAGACTGCACTGCGGCTTGCTGCGGATGCTTCGGGTACTTTATGAGCCAATCGTCTATAGCCAGTTTCATCTTCTCCCAGTCTGTGCCAAGTGAGGCGAGCACGTCGTCGCAGAGAATTAAATTCTCAGAGCTTCTACAAAATAGACGCATTCGCCTTACGATCGACTTGTCGTCAATTTCGTACGGACCGTCATCCCTATCACGAAGAGAAAACGCCTTTGCATTCTCGTAGACTGCGCCCGCTATTGCCTCAACTTCATTCTCATACTTATCGAGGCTTTGAACGTCGCCAGCCGCGACGGGCCATATTCTAAGAAGTCCCTGAGACGTTCGGACCGCCTGTTGCCAGATGCGTTCGTCATCTTCGCCCTCGACTAGCAAAATCGGATTTTCGTTGAAGATGTTGGACAGTGGATGTGCGCCAAAGATAGGCAAAATCCTGCGCAATGAATCGTCAATGGGCGCAAAGCGAACGATGTTCTGCTTCGATGAGATAAAGCCCACACTTGCATCTTTGTAGGAGCCTAATGCGCCCAAGATTGCAGTGCTGTGTGTGGCGATTATGACTATTATATTTCTGTCGCTGACGCTGTTGATTAGCAATTTTATAAGTCGGCCCTGCAGGTCAGGATGCAGATGAACGTCTGGTTCATCGAGGAACAGATAAGAGGTTTTTCCCTGATATGATTCCGAGCCATAAGCGAACGCGAGTATCTCAATTGCGAGGCTAATTAACTCCGATTCCCCGCTGCTTAATGTTTCTGGCGCGCGCTTCGATTTGTCATTCTTGTCCTCTATTTGAAAACCCACGGCATCGCCGCGCACAATTTGTACATTGTCCAGTAGCTCATTGATGGCTGCGAGCGTGGTGTCGAAAGAAAAGTGAGCGTCTTCGCGCGTGGCCTTGTCTTTCTCGATCTTTCTGAGGACCAGAGTCTCAAGTCGTCTGAATTCTGTTACGCTAAGCTGGCGGAAGTTGTCATAGCGATTGCTGCGGCGGACGGCGTCGCTCCAATTGGGGTCATTCGAAATGTTTGTTTCGATGTTTCCGGCGTATTGGAGTTCGCCGCCGCGCTCGGGCGTTATGTATCGAACTGAGCCTGAGTTGGGTAAGCTCGCTCTGTTGCTTTCCAGGGCTCGCAAATGGGTGCTTTTTCCCGTCCCATTCTTGCCCAAAAGGACATTAATTTTTGAAATTGATTCGAATACCGTGCCGCCCGCTGTGATATCCATGTGTAATCCGTTTATAAACAAGGCGGCCACCCGGGCCGCCTTGTTTATTCATAGATGGCTGGGGCATTTTCGGAAAGACGCACTTCGCCCGGCCAAGATGTGTGAGCTATCTCACTCCACCTTCTTCTTGCTCTTCTTCGCCTTCGGCGCCGCCGGCGGCGCGTCTGCCGCTTCCTTGGCGTCCTTGGCTTCCTTCGCCAGACGCAGCGCGCGG